>CAYTFA010000113.1:0-6408 GCA_964436755.1 uncultured Rhodocyclaceae bacterium
GTTTCGTCGATCCAGGCCTGCTGGATTGCTTCCAGCTTCTTCTCGCCGCAGTGGTGCTCGTCTTCCTCGAAGCCCGGCAGCGCCATGACCCAGCGCATCAGGTCCACGAAATTGATGCGCGTGGGGTCGACGTCGGGATGGGCTTCGGAAAGCTGGATGGCGATCTCCAGGCTGTCGGTCCATTTCATTTCTTCGAGTGCCCTTCCTTGACCATGTTGATGGTGTACTTCGGAATCTCAACCACCAGCGGAGTCGTTCCGACCACGGCCTGGCACGACAGCCGCGAATTGGGCTCCAGCCCCCAGGCCTTGTCGAGCAGGTCCTCCTCGGTCTCGTCAGCGGCTTCGAGCGAGCCAAAGCCTTCACGCACGACGACATGGCAGGTGGTGCAGGCGCAGGATTTTTCGCAGGCATGCTCGATCTCGACACCGCCCGCCAGCAGCGCATCGCACACCGTGGTGCCCGGCGCGGCATCGACGACAGTGCCGTCCGGGCAGAGTTCGACATGGGGAAGGACGATGATCTGGGTCATAGCGACAACTGGTCCACGTTGCGTCCCGCCAGCGCGCGCTGCACGCTGCGGTTCATGCGCCGCGCGGCGAATTCGTTGGTAGCGGCACTGAGCGCCTGCATCGCCGCGTCGATGGCCCGCCGGTCGTCGCCGATGATGACGCTTTGCAGCTTGGCCACGGCGGCATCGATGTGGGCGCGTTCGAGTGTCGACAACAGGTCCGCCGACTCGTGCAGGGCCGACTGCGTTGCCTCGAGCAGGCGCTGCGCCTCCACCTGGGCCTCGCGCAGGGCACGGCGGAAGGCGTCGTCGCTGGCATGGCTGAAGCTGTCCTTGAGCATGCCGGCAATCTCGTCGTCGGTCAGCCCGTAGGACGGCTTGACCTCGATGCGTGCCTCGTGGCCGGTGGTCTGCTCGCGCGCCGCGACGGAAAGCAGTCCGTCGGCATCCACCTGGAAGGTGACGCGGATGCGCGCCGCACCGGCCACCATGGGCGGGATGCCGCGCAGTTCGAAGCGCGCCAGGCTGCGGCAGTCGGAAACGAGTTCGCGCTCGCCCTGCACCACATGTACCGCCATCGCGGTCTGGCCGTCCTTGAAGGTGGTGAAGTCCTGCGCTCGTGCCACCGGGATCGTCGAATTGCGCGGAATCACCTTCTCGACGAGGCCACCCATCGTCTCCAGGCCGAGCGAAAGCGGGATCACGTCGAGCAGCAACCAGTCGTCGCCGGCCGCGCGGTTGCCCGCCAGAAGGTTGGCCTGGATGGCTGCGCCGAGCGCGACCACCTTGTCCGGGTCGAGGTTGTTCAGCGGTTCCTGCTTGAACAGTTCGGCAACGGCGTGCTGGATCTGCGGCATGCGCGTCGAACCGCCGACCATCACCACGCCGCGCACGTCGGCGACGGTCAGCCCCGCGTCACGCAGGGCCTTGCGCGTCGGCGCCAGCGTCTTCTGCACCAGGGTGCGCGTGATCTCGGTGAACACCTCGGTGGTCAGGGTGACATCGACGTACTCGCCGCTGCCCAGCTTGACCGTGATCGGCGCCCGCCCGTGCTGCGAAACCTGTTCCTTCGCCTCGCGCGCGCGCATCTGCAGCAGCCGCGCATCGTGCAGCGAGAGCGGCTTGAGCTTGGCCTGCTCGATGATCCAGCAGAACACACGGTGGTCGAAGTCGTCGCCGCCCAGCGCCGAGTCACCGCCCGTCGCCATCACCTCGAAGACGCCCTTGGACAGGCGCAGGATGGAGATGTCGAAGGTGCCGCCGCCGAGGTCGAACACGGCGTAGATGCCTTCGGCCGAGTTGTCGAGGCCGTAGGCGATTGCCGCGGCCGTCGGTTCGTTGAGCAGGCGCAGCACGTTGATGCCGGCCAGCCGCGCCGCGTCCTTGGTCGCCTGGCGCTGAGCGTCGTCGAAATAGGCGGGGACCGTGATGACAGCACCGGTCAGTTCGCCACCCAGCGAGGCCTCGGCGCGGGCGCGCACCGCCTTCAGTATCTCGGCGGAAATCTCGACCGGGCTTTTCACTCCGGCGACGGTCTTCAGCCTGACCATGCCCTCGCCATCGACGAAGTCGTAGGGCAGGGTTTCGATGTGCGCAATGTCATGACGACCGCGCCCCATGAAGCGCTTGACCGACACGATGGTGTTCTTCGGATCGGAGGACTGCTTCTCCTCAGCGCCGAAGCCGACCTCGACAGTGCCGTCGGCAGCGAAGTTGACGACGGAAGGCAGCAGCGGGCGGCCGGCCACATCGTTGAGCACCACGCTCATGCCGCTGCGCACGGTGGCCACCAGCGTATTGGTGGTCCCCAGGTCGATGCCGACGGCGAGCCGGTGCTCGTGCGGCGCGGCGGACTCTCCCGGTTCCGCGATTTGTAGTAGTGCCATGGGTATTTAGGCTGCGACCGCCTCGATCGCGTCGTCGATTTCGTGCAGCAGTTTTTCCTGGAACATCAGTTGGCGCACCAGCGCAGTCGCCGATGCATAGTCGCGCGCCTCGTCGATCAGCGCCTGCAGGCGGCCATGCTCGGACCGTATCTCGCCGATCAGCCGCTCGCGCAGGTCCTCGAGCGCAAGCTCGTCGGCCGAGGCCTTGGCCTCGGCCACGGCCTCGCGCAATTCCATCTGCGCCATCAGGAACTCGACCGGCATCGCCGTGTTGCTCTCGATCTGGGCATCGTGTCCCAGCAGGTGCAGCAAGTAGCGTGCGCGCGGCAGCGGCGCCTTCAGCGTCTGGTAGGCCTCATTCACGCGCGTCGCCCATTGCATCGCCAGCCGCTGGTCCGACTCGGCGGCGTGGGCATGGCGGTCGGGGTGCACGCGGGCCTGGAGTTCGCGGAAGCGCGCGTCGAGTTCCGCGGTGTCGATCGCCTGGGCGCGGGCAAGCCCGAGCAGCGCGAAATGGTCCGCGGAGAAGTTCGGATCGGAACGGCTCATCGGCTCAGGTGGTAAACGACTCGCCGCAGCCGCACTGGTCCTTGACGTTCGGGTTGTTGAACTTGAATCCCTCGTTCAGCCCTTCGCGCGCATAGTCGAGCTCGGTACCGGAGAGGTAGGGCAGGCTCTTCGGGTCGACCAGGACCTTGACGCCATGGCTGACGAACTCGATGTCCTCGGGATTGGCCGCGTCGGCGAACTCCAGCTTGTAGGCCATGCCGGAACAGCCCGAGGTGCGCACGCCGAGGCGGATGCCGATGCCCTTGCCGCGCTTGGCGAGGAACTTGGAGATGTGGTCGGCCGCGCGCGCGGACAAGGTGACCGGCACGGCGCGCTCGGCACCCTGCCATCCGGTGGGAACCGACAGCGGCTTCGCATCGGCTTCGGGGGTTGCGGTGGTACAGGCACTCATCTCAGCCTCCCTGCTTCTTCTTGTAGTCGGCGACGGCCGCCTTGATGGCGTCTTCGGCGAGGATCGAACAGTGGATCTTCACCGGCGGCAGCGCAAGCTCCTCGGCGATCTGGGTGTTCTTGATCTCGAGCGCCTGGTCGAGCGTCTTGCCCTTGACCCACTCGGTGACCAGCGAACTCGATGCGATCGCCGAGCCGCAGCCGTAGGTCTTGAACTTGGCGTCTTCGATCACGCCGTCCTTGCCGACCTTGATCTGCAGCTTCATGACGTCGCCGCAGGCGGGTGCGCCGACCATCCCCGTGGCAACCCCCTCCTCGTCCTTGGCAAAGGAGCCGACATTGCGCGGGTTCTCGTAGTGCTCGATGACTTTCTGGCTGTAAGACATGGTTCTGCTCCGTTAATGCGCTGCCCACTGCACCGAATTCAGATCGATGCCGTCCTTGTACATTTCCCACAGCGGGGAAAGCTCACGCAGCTTGCCGAGTTTTTCGTGCAGCAGGCGGATGGTGAAATCGACTTCCTCTTCGGTCGTGAAGCGGCCCAGGGTGAAGCGGATCGAGCTGTGCGCGAGTTCGTCGGAACGACCGAGGGCGCGCAGCACATAGGACGGCTCCAGGCTCGCCGAGGTGCAGGCCGAACCCGAAGATACCGCGATGTCCTTGATCGCCATGATCAGGGATTCGCCTTCGACGAAGTTGAAGCTGACGTTGAGGTTGTGCGGGACACGCTGCTCGATATCGCCGTTGACGTAGGTTTCCTCGATGTCGGTGAGCCCCTTCAGCAGCTTGTCGCGCAGCATGCGGATGCGCTCGTTCTCGACGGCCATCTCCTCGCGCGCGATGCGGAAGCATTCGCCCATGCCGACGATCTGGTGCGTCGCCAGGGTACCGGAGCGCAGGCCGCGCTCGTGGCCGCCGCCGTGCATCTGCGCCTCGAGCCGGATGCGCGGCTTGCGCCGCACGTAGAGGGCGCCGATGCCCTTGGGACCGTAGGTCTTGTGTGCCGAGAAGGACATCAGGTCGACCTTGAGTTTGGCCAGGTCGATCGGCATCTTGCCCGTGGCCTGTGCCGCATCGACGTGGAAGATCACGCCCTTCTCGCGGCAGATTTCGCCGATCTCGGCGATCGGCTGGATCACGCCGATCTCGTTGTTGACCGCCATCACCGAGGCGACCACGGTATCCGGCCGCAACGCCGCCTTGAACTGCTCGACGGTGATCAGGCCGTTTTCCTGGGGCTCGAGGTAGGTGGCTTCGAAGCCCTGGCGCTCGAGTTCCTTGACGGTGTCCAGCACCGCCTTGTGCTCGGTGGCCACGGTGATGATGTGCTTGCCCTTGGTACCGGCATAGAAATGCGCCGCACCCTTGATGGCGAGGTTGTTCGACTCGGTGGCACCGGAGGTCCATACGATTTCCTTGGCGTCGGCGCCGACCAGCGCGGCCACCTGCTCGCGCGCTTCTTCGACGGCCTTTTCCGCCTCCCAGCCATAGGCGTGAGAGCGCGATGCCGGGTTGCCGAAATGCTCGGTGAGCCAGGGAATCATCTTTGCCGCCACGCGCGGATCGACCGGCGTGGTGGCCGAGTAATCAAGATACACGGGTAGTTTCATTGGCTTGCTTCTCTATCGGGTCAGGGCGGTGAGGCCCCGCAACTGGTGGATTGTAGTCTGCAGCGCGGCCAGGAAGCCACGCACATCGTCGGCCGTGTTTTCGCCGCCGACACTGACGCGCACGGCACCGCGGGCCAGGCCGGGCTCGATCCCCATGGCCAGCAGCACATGCGAAGGCTCCGGGTTGGCGCTCGAGCAGGCCGCACCCGCGGCGACGGCGTAGCCGGCACGATCCAGGCGGCCGACCAGGGTTTCTCCGTCGAGGCCCTCCAGCGCGAAGTAGCACGTGTTGGGCAGGCGCTGCCCGCGACTACCGAATATCGTCGCCCCCAGCGCGCGCAGCCCGGCTTCGAGTTCGTCGCGCAGACCCGCCGCGTGGCGCGCGCGCAAATCGACGTTGGCCGCCGCAAATTCCGCCGCCAGCCCGAAGCCGACGATGGCGGCAACGTTTTCGGTACCGGAACGAAGGCCGCGTTCATGGCCCCCCCCGGCAAGCAGCGGCTGCAATTCGACGCGCTTGTCGACGACCAGGGCACCGGCGCCCTTCGGCCCGCCCAGCTTGTGGGCGGAAAGCGTCATGGCATGTACGCCGGCGCGGTTCAGGGCGCGGAAGTCCAGCGGCAGGCGGCCGAGGGCCTGCGCGGCGTCGGTGTGGAACCAGGGCCGGTACGGCGCGGCCGATTCCGCCAGCGCGGCAATATCCTGCACCGCGCCCGTCTCGTTGTTGGCCAGCATCACCGAGACGACGGACGGGCGCGCGCCCAGCGCTGCCAGGAAATCACTCTCGTCTATCCGGCACTCGCCATCGACCGCGATCTCGCGCAGCGTCCAGCCCTGCCGGCGCAGCTGGCGGGCGGGCTCGCGCACGCACGGATGTTCGATCGCCGACACGGCAACGCTGCCCGGTGTGAGCATGGCTGCCACGCCCTTGATGAAGAGGTTGTTGGCTTCCGTACCGCCGCTGGTGAATACGACCTCGGTCGGGTGGGCACCGATCGCGCAGGCCACGCGCTGCCGCGCCTCGTCGATCGCCCGCCGCGCCGCACGGCCGAATTCGTGGCGGCTCGAGGCGTTGCCATACTGCACCCGCAGATAGGGCAGCATCGCATCGAGCACGCGCGAATCGAGCGGCGTCGTGGCGTTGTGGTCGAAGTAGGCGGGAGCGAACATGGCGCCGGGCAACGGGCATCAGGCGGCGACGAGATCCTCGACCGTACGACGCGAACGGCGCATGGGGCGCTCGTCGTGCAGCACGGCGGCAACGCCGGTCTTTTCGCGCTGGCGCGCAACCAGGTCGCCCAGGCTGACCGAGCGCAGGTATTCGAACATCTTCTCGTTCAGGCTGGTCCACAGTTCGTGGGTCATGCAGGGCTGGGTTTCGCCTTCGCAATTGCCCTTGCCCCCGCACTGGGTGGCGTCGAGCGATTCATCCACGGCGTCG
>CAYTFA010000114.1:0-6406 GCA_964436755.1 uncultured Rhodocyclaceae bacterium
AGAGGATGCCGGCCATGGTGGCGTCGGGCAGGTAGGCCGCCAGCGGCGCGACGAGGAGGAGGACGAGGATCAGGAACACCGTGGCGAAGACCGAGGCCAGCGGCGTGCGCGCGCCGGATTCGTAATTGACGCCGCTGCGGTTGAACGACCCCGATGATGCGTACGACGAGAAGAAGGCGCCGACGATGTTCGACAGCCCCTGGCCAATGAATTCCTGGTTGGCGTCGATGCGCTGTTCCGAGCGGACCGCGATGGCACGCGAGATCGAAACCGCCTCGGTCAGCGCCAGCATGGTGATCACCAGGGCGGGGCCGAGCGCGTGGCGCAGGGTGTCGACCGAAAAATCGGGAATCGACAGCGGCGGCAGCGAGCCGGGCAGCGCCCCAACGGTGTGGATTCCGCTCGCTGCCTGGCCCATCCAGAGGTTGATGGCCTCGGCGACCAGGCTGCCGACGACCATGGCCGCGATCATGTAGGGCAGCTTCTTGAAATAGCGCCGCGTCAGGATCCCGCTAAACAGCGTCGCCACGCTGACGGCGAGGACCCACGGGTTGATCCGGTCGAACTGGACGAACAACTGGCGCAGGATTTCGTAGAACGGCGTGCCGCGCGGAATCTCGATGCCGAAGAAGTTTCGCACCTGGCTGGCGGCGATGAGGATGGCGGCGCCGGTGGTGAAGCCGATCACCACGGTGTGCGAGATGAAATTGACCAGGGCACCCATGCGCGCCAGGCCGAGCACCAGCTGGAACACGCCGACCAGGAAGGTCATGGTCAGCACCAGGCTGATGTAGTGGGCCGAGCCCGGCTCGGCCTGGTGCGAAAGCGCGGCGAAGACGGCGATGGAGATGGCGGTGGTCGGCCCCGATACGAGGTGCCAGCTCGATCCAAAGAGGGCGGCGATGACGGCCGGAATCATCGCGGCGTAGAGGCCGTATTGCGGCGGCAGGCCGGCGATGGTGGCGAAGGCCACGCCCTGCGGCAGCACGATGAGCGCGCCCGTAAGCCCGGCGAGCAGGTCGTCGCGCAGGGTATTCCGATTGACCAGCGGCCACCAGAAGAGGAAAGGAAAGATGGCGCCCAGTGGCCCTGGCGGCGGTTTCATGCGGGGGACTGCCGGTGAAACTACTCCGGACCGCGTTGATGTCGAGGCCATCTATATTAGCAGAACGTGATTTACGAGGAGCGCCGCGTCGCGGCCAGGCTCATCGGGGTACGCAGCGCGGCGATGGTAGCCGGGGCTGCGTGAAGCGAGCGTCAAGCCGCCGTGAAGTCGATGCGGACCGAGGTCCCGCTGCTGGGCTGGCTTGCCAGTTCGATGCGCCAACCCAGCCGGTCGCAGATGCGTCGCACCAGCGAGAGGCCGATGCCCGCCCCCTTGCTCTGGCTGCCGCGATAGAAGCGCTCGAAGACTCTCTCCTGCTCGTCGGCGTCGATGCCGACGCCCTCGTCGCTGACCACCAGCGCCTGCGGGTCGAGCTGGATGCGGATCGTGCCGGCCTGCGAGTGCGCGACGGCGTTGCGCACCAGGTTGGCGAGGACCATGGCGAACAGCGCTGCGGGTACGGGCAGGGAAACGTCGCTACCGGCGTCGAGTTCGATCCGCGAATCGTGTATCGCGGCCTGGGGCCGATGCCGCTCGACGCATTCGCGGGCAAGGCGGCCTGCATCGCAGTGCACGTTCTCGGGGAGGCCGCTCTCGCGGGCGAGCAGCAGGAGGGCTTCGACGATCTGCGTCATCTCGCTGCTGGCGCGCTCGATGCGGGCGACGCGTTCGCGCAGCCCGGGGTCCAGCCCGGGATCGGCAGCGATGATCTCGGCGGCGCCGCGAATCACCGCGAGCGGGGTGCGCAATTCATGGCTTGCGTCGGCGGCGAAATCGCGCTCGCGCTCGACGAAGGCCGCCAGGCGTTCGAGGTAGCTTTCGAAGGCGTTGGCCAGTTCGCCGATCTCGTCGTCGCCCGCGACCGAAGGCGTCGCGGCGGGAAGCCGCGGCGGCGCTTCGGGTCGCGCCTGCTTCACGGCCCGCGCCAGCTCGGTGACCGGCGCAACGACGCGTCCGGCCAGCCAGAAGCCGAGCACGGCGCTGAACAGCGTGAGTGCCAGAGCGGCAGCCAGCACGTAGGCGAGGAAGCGTTGCTCGCGGCGCTTCTGGCGTGCCTCGTCGAACAGGATCAGGTAGCGCTCGCCGTTGCGGTCGGCGACGGCGACGCGGTAGGGGATGCCCTCGAAGTCCACTTCGTGCTGCCCGGGCGCCAGGGATTGCAACGGTGCGGGCAGCGCCTGCGCCACTTTTGCGATCTCGGCGTGGTAGCCGCGCAGGCTCGCCGTCGCCGGCGGCAGGGATGCCGGGTTGCGCGCATGGCGCGCCATGTAGTCGGCGAGTTCTTCACGCAGGGTCTGGTCCATCAGCCGTTGCGAGACGTCGTGCGCGGCAAACCAGATCGCCACGCAGAGCAGGGCGCTCAGGCCCGCACCGAGCGTGGCGAAGGCGAGGGCCACGCGGCGGCGCAGGCTACGGCGCCGAGGCATCGATGGTCTCGTCGGGTGCCGTCAGTTGCCAGCCGAGCCCGCGCAGGGTGCGCAGCAGCGGGCGCGCGAAGGGCTTGTCGATGGCGCCGCGCAGTACGTGCATGTGGCTGCGCAGGGCGTCGGAGTCGGGGACGGCATCGCCCCAGATCGCGCGTTCGAGGTCCTCGCGCGTAACGATGCGCGGTGCGGCCCGCATCAGTACCTCGAGCAGTCGCAAGGGGATGCGCGGCAGCGAAATGGCAATCCCGTCGCGGCTGACGGAGAGGCTCTCGGTGTCGAGCACCAGATCGCCCACGCGCAGGGCCGACCCCGCCGTGGTGCGGCGTGCCCGCCGCGCCAGGACCTGGATGCGGGCGGCCACCTCGCGCAGGGCGAAGGGCTTGACCAGGTAGTCGTCGGCGCCGGCCTCGAGCCCGGCGATCTTCTCGTCGAGGGTATCGCGCGCAGTCAGCATCAGGATGGGCGTGGTCCTGCCGCGCCGGCGCAGGCGGCGACAGAGGTCGAGGCCGGGCAGGCGCGGCAGCATGAGGTCGAGCAGGATGACGTCGAAATCGAGGCGCTCCGCGAGGCGCAGCCCGGTGGTGCCGTCGCCCGCGGCATCCACGATATGGCGTTGCGCCGTCAGGTAGTCCACGAGGTTGGCGGCAAGGTCCGGGTTGTCCTCGACGACGAGGATGCGCAGCGACTGGTTCATCCGGCAATTATCCGCCAGGCGTGCGCGCCGGCCCCGGCAGCGGGCCGTTTCCATGTTGCGCTGCAGGATACGGCCCCCTGATCCGAGAATAAAAAAGCTTGTACGGGCGCGCCGTCCCGGGTCCGCTAACATGCCGGTTTCCGTGAAGCGAACGTGAAGCCAGACGGCGTACCGCCGCTGCCGAGGCGCCCCGAGAACAACCCGACATGAGCCCGGCCCAGTTGCTGCAGCGATTCCTGCCCTTCCTGCGCTGGTTTCCCTACTCGGGCGCCACGCTGCGCGCCGATTTCCTCGCAGGTCTGACCGTGGCTCTGGTGCTCGTGCCGCAGTCGATGGCCTATGCCCAGCTGGCCGGGATGCCGGCCTACTACGGGCTCTATGCGGGCTTCCTGCCGGTCGCCGTGGCGGCGTTGTGGGGCTCCTCCAAGCAGTTGGGCACGGGCCCGGTCGCCGTCGCCTCGCTGCTTACCGCCTCCTCGCTGACCCCGCTCGCGGCGCCCGGCTCCGACAGCTTCGTCGCGCTGGCCATCATGCTGGCGCTCATGGTCGGCGTCTTCCAGCTTGCGCTCGGCGTCTTCAAGCTGGGCGTGGTGGTGAATTTCCTGTCGCACCCGGTGATCGTCGGCTTCACCAACGCGGCGGCGATCATCATCGCCCTTTCGCAGGTGAACAAGCTCTTGGGCGTGCCGATCGGCCGTTCCGAGTTTTTCCTCGGCGACATCTGGGGCGTGCTGCAACTCGTCGCCGATACCCACCTGCCGACGCTGGCGATGGGGGTCGCCGGCCTCGTGCTGATCTGGGCGATCCGCCGCTTTGCACCCAAGCTGCCCGGCGTGCTGATCGCCGTGGCGGTCACCACGGTCGCCTCCTGGCAGATCGGCTTCGAGCACAACGCGACGGCAACGCTCGAGCAGATCGCCGACCCGGAAGCGCGGGCCCTGCTGGCCGAGTTCGTCCGCACCGAGGAGCGCATCCGCGAACTCAACGGCCAGGTGCTGGCCAAGGGCGGCGAGCTGAAGGCGCTGCAGGGTCCCGAAGCCGCCCATGCCGCGGCGACGCTCAAGTACGAGATCGAGCTCCTGCGCCTGCAGCTCAAGGACCGCGAGGACGAGAACCGCAGGCGCAATCGCGCCATCCGCAGCGTCGTCTTCGAGCAGGTCGCCGGCGCCGAAGGTGCGCCGCCGAGCTTCCACGCACTGGGCGGTCTGCCGTCCGGCGCCCGCACCGACGGTCGCCACTGGCGCATCACGCGCGCCGGCGGCGGCAGCCTGAGGCTCACCGGCGGCGGCGAGGTGGTCGGCAAGGTACCCGAGGGCCTGCCCTCGTTCGGCCTGCCGAAGTTCTCCTGGGACATGCTGGCCAGCCTGCTCTCGGCCACCATCGTCATCTCGCTGGTCGGCTTCATGGAAGCGATCTCCATTGCCAAGGCGATCGCCGCCAAGACCCGGGACAGGATCGATCCCAACCAGGAACTGGTCGGGCAGGGGCTGGCCAACGTGGTCGGTGCGCTGACCCAGGCGTTTCCCGTGTCCGGATCATTCTCGCGCTCGGCGGTGAACATGAATGCCGGGGCGCGCACTGGCATGTCCTCGGTGATTACCGCGGTGTTCGTGCTGCTTACGCTGCTGTTCCTGACGCCGCTGCTCTACCACCTGCCGCAGGCCGTGCTCGCCGCCGTGATCATCATGGCCGTGATCGGCCTCATCAACTTCGCGGCGGTACGCCACGCCTGGCAGGCCAGCCGCCACGACGGCGTCGCCGCGGTGGCGACCTTCGTCGCCACGCTGGCCTTCGCGCCCCACCTCGACAAGGGCATCATGGTCGGCGCCGGCCTCGCCATCATGCTCTACCTGTATCGCACGATGACGCCGCGCGTCGCCATCCTCGGCCGCCACGCCGACGGCACGCTGCGCGACGCGCGGGCGCACGACCTGCCGCCGTCCAAGGTGGTCACCGCGGTGCGCTTCGACGGCCGGCTGTATTTCGCCAACGTGTCCTTCTTCGAGGATGCGATCCTCGAGGCGGTCGCGAGCAACCCGGACGCCCCCTACCTGCTGATCGTCGGTGACGGCATCAACGAACTCGACGCTTCGGGCGAGGAGGTGATCCACCACCTGGTGGAGCGCCTGCGCGGCTCCGGCATCGTCGTGCTCTTCGCCGGACTCAAGAAGCAGGTGGTCGACGTCATGCAGGCGACGGGCCTGCGCGCGGCGATCGGCGAGAAGTCCTTCTTCGCCAGTGCGGAGCACGCGCTGGAGGCCATCTACTCGCGCGCCGAGAATCTCGACGCCGCCGACGGCCTGCGGCCGCTGTCCGCTCCGCTGCCGGAGAAGCGCTTTGGTTGAGCCGGTACCGGCCACGCACGCGGGGCGCACCGCCGGCCGCTGCTAGAATCGAAAGACCCTCCGCGCAACATGACCAGTCTCCTGCCCATCGACACCCTGCTGATCGCCGCCTGCGCGTGGTTCGCCATCGGCCTGGGCGGGCTGCTGGCGCCGGCCAGCACGCGCTTCATCGCGCGCACGCTGTTTCCGCTGGGCGCGCTGATCGGCATGCTGGTCGGCCTCGTCGCCCTCGGCGCGCTGGGCGGACCGGCACAGACCGCGGTGCTCGCCATCGGCCTGCCCGGTCTGCCCTTCCACCTGCGCCTGGACAACCTCTCCGCGGTGTTCGCCATCCTGCTCGGCTTCGTCTCGGTCGGCATCTCGATCTACGCCGCCGGCTACTTCCGCAAGGGCGAGGGCACGGCGCCCGGCGTGCTTTGCCTCGAGTACCACCTGTTCCTCGCCAGCATGCTCATGGTGCTGCTGGCCGACGACGCCTATGCCTTCATGGTGGCATGGGAGACCATGGCGATCTCCTCCTTCTTCCTCGTCACCACCGACCACAAGCACGAGGAGATCCGTCGCGCAGGCTTCATCTACCTGCTGGTGGCGCACATCGGCGCGATTTCCATCCTGCTTTCCTTCGGCGTCATGACGGGCGGCGCCGGCGACTACAGCTTCGCCGCGATGCGCGCGCAACCGCTCTCGCCGTTCTGGGCCTCGGCGGCCTTCCTGCTGGCGCTGGCCGGCTTCGGCGCCAAGGCCGGTCTCGTGCCGCTCCACGTCTGGCTGCCCGAGGCCCACCCGGCGGCGCCCTCGCCGGTGTCGGCGATGATGAGCGGCGTCATGCTGAAGA
>CAYTFA010000115.1:0-6380 GCA_964436755.1 uncultured Rhodocyclaceae bacterium
TCCGCCCCAGGCGCCACAGAGGCCATGCAGCGGCCAAACGCCGAGCACGTCATCGATCTTCCAGCGGTTCTGGGTGAGGGTAAACATCACGACGAACAAACCGCCGGCGATGCCGCCCGTGACCAGCGCGCCGAGCGGATGCATCAGGTCGGAACCGGCACACACCGCAACCAGCCCCGCCAGCGGCCCGTTATGCACGAAGCCCGGGTCGTTTCTGCCCGCCAGCAGGGCCACCAGCGTACCGCCCACCATGGCCATCAGCGAATTCATTGCAACGAGCCCCGAGATTTTGTCCAGCGTTTGTGCGCTCATCACATTGAAGCCGAACCACCCGACGATCAGTATCCATGCCCCGAGTGCAAGGAAGGGGATGGACGAAGGCGGATGTGCGCCGGCGATGCCGCCGTCCTTGTGGTAGCGTCCGCGCCGGGCGCCTAGCATCAGGACGGCGGCGAGCCCGATCCAGCCGCCGACGGCGTGCACCACGACCGAGCCGGCGAAGTCGTGGAATTCCTCGCCGAAGCTTGCCTTGAGCCAGCCCTGAAAACCGTAGGCCTGGTTCCAGGCGATGCCCTCGAAAAACGGATAGATGAAGCCGACCAGCAGGAAGGTGGCCGCCAGTTGCGGCCCGAAGCGGGCGCGCTCGGCGATTCCGCCGGAAACGATGGCAGGGATCGCCGCAGCGAACGTGAGCAGGAAGAAGAACTTGGTCAGTTCATAGCCGCTCTTCTGCACCAGGGTTTCCGCGCCTGCAAAGAAGTGGATGCCGTAGGCGATTCCGTAGCCGATGAAGAAGTAGGCCAGCGTCGATACCGAGAAGTCGCACAGTATCTTGACCAACGCATTCACCTGATTCTTGCGGCGCACCGTGCCGAGTTCGAGAAACGCGAATCCGGCGTGCATGGCGAGGATCATGATTGCGCCAAGCAGGATGAACAGCACGTCCGACGTTGTCTTCAAATTCTCCATCTTGGGGCTCCCGGTAGGCAGAAGGCACGAATCCGATGCATGAAAGCAATCCGCATTCCTGCCGGATTAGGTGTGCTTCGTCAAGGGGTTACGCAATGGGCCGCGATAGTGGTGCCCCATCATGGGGCGGCGCTCGGCCGCTTTGCACCGCATTGGTGAATTGGTGCCGGCTAGGTGCCTGGGTGTTACTCGCCTGTCGGCTTGAAGCTGCGCGGCATGAGTGCCCAGAGCCGACCCTGCTGACGCATCCGTCCCGCCAGTGCGCCGGCCTCGCTGCCGCTGCCCCAGAAGAAATCGGCGCGCACCACGCCCCGGATGGCGCCTCCCGTATCCTGCGCGAGCATCAAGCGCAGCAGTGGCTGCTCGCTATTCGGCCGCGTGGTTGCCAGCCAGATCGGCGCGCCGAGCGGCACATGGCGCGGATCCACGGCCAGCGAGCGTTCCGGCGTCAGGGGCAGTCCCATCGCGCCCTGAGGGCCGCTGCCCTCCACCGGGAGCTCGCGGAAGAACACGAGGCTGGGGTTGGCGTTGAGCAACTCCGGCAAGCGTGTCGGGTTGTTGCGTGCCCAGGCCTTGATGGCTTGCATCGAGGTCTGGTCGGCCTTGAGCTCGCCGCGTTCCACCAGCCAGCGGCCGATCGCCCGGTAGGGATGGCCGTTCTGGTCCGCGTAGTTGAGGCGCACGCGGCCGCCGTCGGCGAGCTCGACCTGTCCCGAACCCTGGATCTGCATGAAGAACAGGTCGACCGCATCGTCGATCCAGAGCAACGCGTCCGCCGCGCGCTGCCCTTCCTGCTCGGCCCACTCGGCACGCGAGTAGTAGGGAACGAGCTTGCGCCCCGCCAGTCGCCCGCGCAGCCGCAGGTTTTTTAGCTCGGGGTAAAGCTCGGAAAGCTCTACGGTGACGAGGTCCGCGGGTGGCCCGAACACCGGGTGCGCATAGGCCGCGTCGGGCTTGCGGCTGCCGCGAAGGACGGGTTCGAAATAGCCGGTGATCAGTCCGCTGCGCGAGCCGTCGGCGTTGACCAGCGCCCAGGGACGGAACTGTGCTTCGAACCAGGCGCGCAGCCTTGCCGGCGACGTATCGCCGATGCTGCGCGCCGAGGCACACACCGGCTTCCATTGTGCCTGGCGTTCGAGGCTGCGGCACTCGGCGGCGAACGCGGCAAACGCCGGAGCCAGGTCATCCTCGCCCCAGCCCGGCAGGTCGCTCCACTCGGCTGCCTGCAGGGGCTTCTCCGTCGGCTTTGCCGGCTCGACGCCGGGACAGACCGGGCAGGCTGGACACGACTGTGCCGGAGCGCACGGCGTGACGGGTTCGGTGGGGAGCGGCGCGCAGGCGGAGAGGCCCGCCACGACGGCGAAAGCGAAAAGGAGGCGGGTCATGTTCTGCTAAAGTGCGAAGATCGCGGCCGGCCGCAAGCTTACCCGATCTCCCGCTCCGCCATGCCCCAACCCCGTTCCGACCTGGCGCTCCTGCTTGATCGCCTTGACGCCATATTCTTGCGTCTCGAGGCTGTCCTTCCCCCGCCGTTGCCCGCCCCCGACTGGTCGGCCACCGCATTCCGCTGGCGCACGCGCGGTGGACGCGGCTGGCTCGAACCCGTGCGTCGTCCGCATCGCATCCGCTTCGACGACTTGCAGGCGGTGGAGCAGCAAAAGAAACGGCTGCTGCAGAACACGCGCCAGTTCATGGCCGGTCGCAGCGCCAACAACGTCCTGCTGACGGGCGCGCGCGGCACGGGAAAGAGCTCCCTGGTCAAGGCGGTGCTCAACGGTTTTGCCGCGAAGGGCCTGCGCCTGATCGAAGTGGACAAGGAAGACCTGGTGCACCTGCCCGAAATCGTCGAGCTGATCACGGGCCGACCCGAGCGCTTCGTGATTTTTTGCGACGACCTGTCCTTCGAGACCGGGGAGCCCGGCTATAAGGCCATGAAGAGCATCCTCGACGGCTCGATCGCCGGCATGCCGGACAACCTGCTGATCTACGCAACGTCCAACCGCCGCCATTTGATGCCCGAGAAGATGTCGGAGAACCTCGAGGCTACGCACGATGCCGATGGCGACATCCACCCCGGTGAAACCACGGAAGAAAAGATCTCGCTGTCCGAGCGTTTCGGCCTCTGGCTCTCGTTCTATCCGTTCAGCCAGGACGACTACCTGGCGATCTGTGCGCACTGGCTGGTGCAGTTCGGCCTGGCGCAGCGCGAGATCGAAGCGGCGCGGGCCGAGGCGCTGCAGTGGAGCCTGCTGCGTGGATCACGCAGCGGCAGGGTGGCCTGGCAGTTCGCACGCGACTACGCCGGACGCCAGGGCAGCAAGCCTTCCGCCCGTAAGCCCCGTGCCCAGGCGCGCTGACGGGCGCAGTCCGGCCCGGCGCGTGCAATGAAGCTCACCGAGGTTGCCGCGGCGGTCATCGAACGGCCGGCACCCGGCGGCGGCTTTGAATTCCTGCTCGGCCAGCGTGCGCCGGGCACCTTCTATCCCGGCTATTGGGAATTTCCCGGCGGCAAGGTCGAGCAGGGCGAGACCCCGCGCGCGGCGCTGGTGCGCGAGCTGGCCGAGGAACTCGGCATCGCCGTGGTTCGCGCCGACCCCTGGCTGAGGCGCGAGCATGTCTACGAACACGCCCACGTCCGGCTCAACTTCTTTCGCGTGCGCGACTGGCGCGGCGAACTGCACGACCACGTCCATAGCGCACTGGCCTGGCAGCGCGCAGACGCACTGGACGTCGCGCCCATGCTGCCGGCCAATGCGCCGGTGCTCGCCGCCCTGGCGCTGCCCGATATCTATGCGATCACCCACGCCACGGCGATAGGCGTCGACGCGCAACTGAAGGCACTCGGCCTGGCCCTCGAGCGCGGCGTGCGCCTCGTCCAGTTGCGCGAACCCGGCCTCGACCCGACCCGACGTTCCGCCTTCGTGCATGCCGCGGTGGAACTCTGTCATCAGTTCGGTGCGCGCGCACTCGTCAATGGCGATGCCGCGCTCGCCATGGCGGCGGGGGCCGACGGTATCCACCTGCCGTCGGCGCAAATGCGCGCCATTGAGCAACGGCCGCCCTTTCCGCTGGTCGGCGCCTCCTGTCACGTGGCCGCGGACCTCGCCCACGCGGCAGCCATCGGCTGCGACTTTGCGGTGCTCGGCCCGGTGCGGGAAACGCCGACACATCCGGGACAGCCCGGCATCGGCTGGGAAGGCCTGGCCGCCGCGCTTGGCGTGCCGCCGCTGCCTACGTACGCACTGGGCGGTGTCGGCCCGGCCGACCTCGAACGGGCGCGGCAATCGGGCGCACACGGTGTCGCGGCGGTGCGCAGCGCTTGGGCGTGATCGCTTTGGCGATGGACCAATATTAGTTGACTGATTTTGTCGGCATTGATAGAGTTGTGGCGTCCCAAGGGGGAGTAGCTCTCCGCCGTGGCGTCGTCAATACGGAAGGCGATTAACGCCCTCCCGGCGCCCGGGCAGTTGCCGTCAAGCGGCTGCGAGCAAGACCTTTGCCGCGATGGCGATGGTCCCCTTGTCGAAACTCGGCCCTTCGTCCTCGCTGGACAAAGGGCCGTTTCGTTTGCGGCATACGCGAAACGGCTGCCTCGGTCTGACTAGGAGAGCAGCGTGGAAACTGTGGGTCACGGGTGGATGTGGGCGGCCTTCGCCGTCATTGTGTTGTTCATGCTGGCCATGGACTTGCTGGCCCTTGGCGGAGCACGGGCACGAAGGGTATCGACCGGGGAGGCTGCAGCCTGGTCGCTGGTCTGGGTCCTGGTGTCGCTGGGTTTCGCCGCTGCGCTCTGGTGGTACCTCGACGCGACACTGGGTCGCGATCTGGCCAACGAAAAGGCCCTCGATTTCGTCACGGGCTACCTGATCGAGAAATCCCTGGCGATTGACAACGTCTTCGTCTGGCTGATGCTGTTCGCCTACTTCGGCATTCCACTCGAGTTGCAAAAGCGCGTACTGGTGTTCGGGGTCATCGGCGCCATCGCCATGCGCACGCTGATGATCTTTGCCGGAGTCTGGCTGATCGAGCGCCTCGACTGGATCCTGTACGTGTTCGGCGCATTCCTGCTGGTCACCGGAATCAAGATGGCGTGGTCCGCCGGGGAGAAGCCGGATCTGGACCGCAACCCGGCCATCCGCTGGCTACGCGGCCATATCAGGACCACGGAGCGGCTTCAGGGCGAGCGCTTCTTCGTCGTGACCGACGATGCCGGCCGGCTGGTGCGCCGTGCCACCCCGTTGTTCCTTGTGCTGGTGCTGGTGGAGCTCTCCGACGCGGTGTTCGCCGTCGACTCGATCCCGGCCATATTTGCCATCACCACCGACCCGTTCATTGTGCTGACCTCGAACGTCTTCGCCATCCTTGGCCTGCGCGCGATGTACTTCCTCGTCGCCAACCTGGCCGACCGCTTTTCCAAACTGCATTACGGGCTGGCCGCCGTCCTCGCGTTCGTCGGGTTCAAGATGCTGCTGGCGGACCTGGTACACATCCCGGGCTGGATTTCGCTCGGGATCATTGCCGCAGTCATCGGCGTGTCGCTCGTCTGGTCCCTGTTTTCCGCCCGGCGTCGAGAGGGAGGCTAGGGTGGTGCCTCTTCGCCGGCCGGCGGCTCGGCGTCGCCGACACGATACTGGTCCGTCGCCCAGGCACCGAGGTCGATGCCCTTGCAGCGGGCCGAGCAGAAGGGACGAAAACGGTTTTCGTCCACCCACGCGACCGGCGTGCCGCAGGCCGGACAGGCAACCACCCGGGGCGCCGCGGAGACTACAGGTTGCACAGCGTGAGTTCGAACTGGACGGTCGAGTCGATCTGGCGCGGACGCTGGTCCATGTCCGGACGCAGGAAACGGATGTTGATGGCGAACTTGCCGGCGGAGATTTCCGGAACGCAGGGTTCGCCGGGTCCGGTCTTCAGGCGGACCAGCTGCGCCGTGCGGCCGCCGAGCATGAGCTGGAATGCGCCGCGCTGGGCGACCTGCGCTTCCGGTCGGCCGGAGGCGCGCAACAGGCGCAGCACGATGGCGAGGCCTTCGCGGATGGGAAGCATGGGCGCCATCCTAGTGTCCGGAGCAGGGGGTGGCATGGTCGTTCCTCCCGTGCCCGAGCCCGATCTCTCCGGCCGGCCGAGGACGTGCGCCGATCAGTCGGGGGAGCGGACGCAGTCGATCACCTGGTGCTTGTAGACGAGGCAGGCCGCGACGAGGTCGAGCGGTGGATCCCACTCCGGATCGACGATCGTCAGCCTCCCCGCGGAGCCAACCGCGCCGCGCGCCCGACCACGCCGTCCCACGGCCGCGAGGACCCGCTCCCGCGTCGTCGGGAGGACCAGATCCGGGTCCGAGAGTGTGCGCGAGGCCGTGGCGAGGGATACGCCGGCCACGCGGGCGACATCCGTGAGCAGGGAAGGCTTGT
>CAYTFA010000116.1:0-6359 GCA_964436755.1 uncultured Rhodocyclaceae bacterium
GCGGTCGAGCACCCAACGGTAGATGTCGGGTGCAGGCTTCTTGGCGGCGACGACATCGCCGGCACCGATGACCTCGAACCATGACTCGGCATCGGGGGCGAGGCTTGCCGCGAGGAGGCGCGTGACGTTGTCCGGCGTGGTGGTGGTCGCGATCGCTAGGCGCAGGCCGGCGGTGCGCGCTTCCGCGATGAGGCGTGCAACGCCGGGCCGCAGGGGCAGGCCCCCGGCGTCGACCAGGCGCAGGTAGTGGGCAGTCTTGGCGGCGTGGAGCGAGGGAACCCGGGCATCGAGGTCGGGGCTTTGGCCCAGTTCGGGATGATGGCGGTCGACATAGTGGCGGATGCGTTCCTTGCCGCCGGTGACGGCCAGCAGTTCGCCGTAGCGTTCGACGTCCCAGTGCCAATCGAGTCCGGCATCGGCGAAGGCGGCATTGAAGGCCGGGCGATGCCCGTCGCGCTCGGTATCGGCGAGGGTGCCGTCGACGTCGAAGATGAGTGCTTTCAGCATGCCCGGCAGCATAGCCCCGCGCATCCATAAGCGACAGTCATGCTTTTTTATGGGAGTGATAAGATGCCCCGCAGGCCACGAATCCCCGAATCCATGAAGAACGTCACCCTGCGCCAGCTGAAGATCTTTGAATCGGTGGCGCGCCACCTGTCCTTTTCGCGCGCCGCCGAGGAGTTGCACCTGACGCAGCCGGCGGTTTCCATGCAGGTGCAGGCCCTCGAGGATCAGGCCGGGCTGCCGCTCACCGAACAGGCCGGCAAGCGGGTGCGGCTCACTGCGGCGGGCGAGGAAATGGCCCGGCAGGCGCGGCGCATCGCCGAGCAGTTGCGCGAGGCCGGCGAGGCGTTGTCCGCGCTCAAAGGTGTCGAGGGTGGTCGCCTCAAGATCGGCGTAGTCAGCACCGCCAAATATTTCGCGCCGTCGCTGCTGGCCGAATTCCGGCGCCGGCATCCCGGCGTGGAACTGAGGCTGACGGTGAACAATCGCGGGGCCATCGTGCGGTTGCTCGCCGACAACGAAATCGACCTCGCCATCATGGGTACGCCGCCGGGCGAGTTCGAGACCGTGGCGAAGACCTTTGCCGAACATCCCCTGGTGTTCATCGCGGCGCCCGGCCACGCCCTCGCCGGCAAGCGCCGCATCGACGCCGGACAGCTGGCGCACGAAACCCTGCTCATCCGGGAACCGGACTCCGGTACGCGGCGGGCGCTGGAGCGTTTCCTCGAAGAGCACGGCGTTGCCGCCGGCGCGACCATGGAACTCGGCAGCAACGAGACCATCAAGCAGGCCGTGATGGCGGGGCTCGGCATCTCCTTCATTTCGGAGCACACCATCGGGCTCGAGCGTTCCGTCGGCCGCCTGGTCCGGCTCAACGTTGCCGGTACGCCCCTGGTGCGGCACTGGCGGCTGGTGCACCGGACGGACAAGCGCCTGATGCCCGCTGCAATCGCATTCGTCGAGTTCATGGACAGCGAGGGTTCGCGGCTGATCGCGACCCAGGTCGGGCGCGAAGACCGGCCTGCCGCGCGCGCGCGGAGGACGAAGTCGTGAAGACCGCGCTGCGGCGTGCGTTGCCTCCCGAGGAGGTTGCGGAGCTAGGCGCGGTGTCCTTATCGCGCGACGAGGCCCTGGCGCTGGTCGAGCGTTTCTCGCGTGACACGGTGTCGGTGCACGAGTCCGACGGACGCATCGTCTATGTAGCTCCATCCTGCGTCGACCTGATCGGCTACGCACCGGAGGAACTCGTCGGCCGCAATGCGCGCGACCTGCGCATGCATGACCCGGGACGTGCCGACACGGGCGACGACATCGACCGCGTGATTGCCGGCGAGTCCCTGGAGTCCGTGCTCTTCCTCGCCCGGCACAAAGTTGGCATGCCCGTGTGGATCGAGGCCGGCATCCGTCTCATCGATCATGGTGGCGGCACGCTGATCGTCGTTTCTTCGCGCGATGTCGGCCGGCGCATCGCCATGGAGAGCACGCTGCGCCAGTCCGAGGAGCGCTACCGGGCGCTGCTCGCGGATGCGGCCGACGTGATCGGCACCATCGGCCTCGACGGGCGGATCATCGAGGTCAACCGGGCCTGCGAGCGCCTGCTTGGCTTTGCTCCGGATGAAGTGGTCGGCGTCGATCTGGTAGCGATGCATGCGGACCGCAAGAGCACGCGCCTGATCGAGGCGTTCCGCAGCTGCGTCGAGCACGGCGAGTCCGAGTATCTCGACGGCAGCCTGCGCTGCAAGGACGGACGGGTGGTTTCCGTGGATATCCGGGCGCGGTTGATCGAGTTCGGCGGGCAAAAGGTGGTGCAGGTCATCGTGCACGACGCGACGGCGAGCCGCGAACGGGAACGCCGCCGCCTCGCCGATGAAGTCGCGCAGCGCGACCTGCTGCTGCGCGAGGTGCACCACCGGATCAAGAACAACCTGCAGGGCGTGGCTGGCATGCTGCGCCAGCTGGCCCTCGAGAAACCGACGCTCGCCGCGCCGATGGGTGAAGCGATCGGCCAGGTGCAGAGCATCGCCGCCGTCTATGGCCTGCAGGGGCAGTCGGAGGCCAACTGCCGCTTGAGCGACATGCTGCGCGACATCGTCGAGATCACCGAGTCGATCTGGAAGGTCTCTTTCGGCAGCGCACTCGAGAGGTGCTGCCCGGCCGGGCGCTGCGATGCCGTCGTCGCCGAAGGCGAGGCGGTACCGCTGGCGCTGGTGTTCAACGAACTCCTGGCCAATGCCGCCAAGCATGGCAGTGCCGGTGGCGGCCAGTCGCTGGCGCTGGATGTGTCCTGCGCACAAGCAGCGGTCCGCATCGAGATTCGCAATCGCGGCCGACTGCCTGCGGGCTTCGACATTCGCAGTCTGCGCGGTGCGGGGACCGGCCTGCGCCTGGTCCATTCGCTGCTGCCGCGGCGTGGGGCGCTGCTCAGTTTCGAACAGGTCGACGACGACGTGCTGACGACTATCGTCCTCGAGCGCCCCGCCGTCGTATGGTCTTCCATGCTGGAGAAGTTGTGATGAACAAACCGAGAAGCGATGCGGAGCCGCGCTCGCTGCTGCTGGTCGACGACGACCGGCTGATCCTGGCGACGCTGAGCAGCGGCCTGATGGCGGCCGGCTATGTAGTGGCCGAGGCGGAGTCGGTCGACGAGGCGGAAGAACTGCTGGCGGGGGGCCTGCGTCCCGATCTGGTCCTGCTCGATGTGCGCATGCCCGGGCGTGACGGCCTTGAGCTTGCGCGCCGGCTCGCCGAATTCGACCGCATTCCCTTCCTGCTGCTGACTGCCTTCGGCGACCGCGAGTTCGTCGAACAGGCAAACGAGGTCGGTGCCCTGGCCTACCTGGTCAAGCCGATCGACGTGCCGCAGCTGATCCCGGCCGTCGAGGCGGCGATCGCCCGCGCCGGTGAAATCAGCGAACTCCGCGAAACCCATCGTCAGCTACGCCAGGCGCTCGATGGCGATCGCCAGATCAGCGTTGCCACCGGCATCGTCATGGTGCAGCACCGGCTCGGCCGCAAGGAGGCGTTCGAGATGCTGCGGCGTTCGGCGCGCAGCCAGCGCAAGAAGCTGGCCGTCGTTGCCGACGAGGTCGTCGCGGCCCAGGAGGCGCTGAATCTCAAGCCGGCCTGAAGCCGGGAGCACCTCCGCCGCGGGCATCGGGCATTAATCCCTTGACAGCCCGGGTTTTTTTTCGGAAAGTTGGCGCCTCGGGAGCAGCCCAGCCGCGCCGCTTCCCGCCCTGAGGCCCCGTGCCCGCCTCTCCTAGGACGTACCGCGCGTTTCGCGCTGTACATCCGCTGTCTTCCGGGAGAGGCTATGAACCAGGATGTCGGCGTCGTGCGCTCGGTCGATCAGCCTGCGCTACTGATGGTCGATCGCGCCAAACGCATCGTTTGGGCCTCGCCGCCCGCGACGGCGCTGCTCGAGTTGATCGGATCGCCTGCGACGGCCTGCGACGAGTCGTTTTGCGCCAAGGTGCGTTGCCTGGATCCCAAGACCGGGTGCCGGTGCACCGAGGCGGAAGCCCCGCCCGGCGTCTCCAAGCCGGCGTTCCATGCTGAATACTACCGGCCGCTGCCCGGCTACTGCCTGCTCCACCTGCACGAGACCGAACGCGAGATCGATGCCAAGCGCCACGTACAGATGCTGGCGCAGGCCGTGACGCAGGCTGGCGATGCGGTCATGATCACGGACGCGCACGGCACCATCGAGTTCATCAATCCGGCGTTCGAGGAAATCACCGGCTACAGCCGCGCCGAGGCCATTGGCCGGCGGGCAAACCTGCTCAATTCGGGGCAGCATTCGGCGAAGTTCTTCGCCGATCTTTGGAAGACCGTCCGCGCCGGCAAGCCGTTCCGTTCGGTGTTCACCAACCGGCGCAAGGACGGCGATGTCTTCTTCGAGGAGAAGACCATCAGCCCGATTCGCGATGCCGACGGTCTCATCACCCATTACGTGTCCACCGCCAAGGACGTCACCGCGCGGGTGCGCATGGAGGATCGCCTGCGCCACATGGCTAACTATGACGTGCTGACGCAGTTGCCCAATCGCAGCCTGCTCGCTGACCGCCTGCGCCAGGCCATTCTGCGCGCGCAGCGCGACGCGCGCGAGGTGGCCCTGCTGTTCATCGACCTCGACAATTTCAAGGTGATCAACGACACGCTCGGCCATGCCGCCGGCGACCGCCTGCTGGTGCAGGTGTCGCGCCGCCTGCGCGAGGGCCTGCGGCAGCAAGACACCGTCGCCCGGCTGGGCGGCGACGAATTCATCCTGGTGCTCGAGGACCTGACGGGGGCGCTCGACACCCTGGCGGTCGTGGAAAAGCTGCAGGACAGCTTTGCCCGCCCGTTCGTGGTCGAGACCGGCGAGCTTTACGTCGGGCTCAGCGTCGGCATCGCGCGCTATCCGCACGACGGTCAGGACATGGATACGCTGCTCAAACATGCCGACATCGCCATGTACAAGGCCAAGGCCATGGGCGGAAGTACCCACGCCTTCTTCGATGCCGGGATGTCCGGCGGCATGCTCGATGACCTCGCGCTCGAAACCGCCCTGCACGGCGCGCTCGAGCGCGGCGAATTCCACCTCGTATACCAGCCCCTAGTCGACGCCAGGGACGGGCAGGTGGTCGGCGTCGAGGCCCTGATGCGCTGGAGGACGGCTGACCACGGCGAGGTCTCGCCCGTGCGGTTCATTCCGCTGCTCGAAGGCAACGGGCTCATCGTTCCGGCGACCCTGTGGCTGATGCGCGAGGCGATGGGCGCGGTCGGCGCGCTTACCCGGCCCCTGCGGCTGGCAATCAACATCTCCGGGCGCCAGTTCCGCCACCCGCGGTTCCTGGACGACGTCGGCCGCCTGCTCCGGGAGACCGGCTTCGATCCGAGCCGGCTCGAGCTGGAGATGACCGAGTCCATCCTCATCGAGAATACGACGCAAGTGATTGAGACCCTGGGGGCCCTGCGCGAGATGGGCATCCGGCTCGCGGTCGACGACTTCGGCACCGGCTATTCCTCGCTGAGCTACCTGCGCCGCTTCTCGCTGACGACGCTCAAGATCGATCGTTCCTTCGTCGCCGAGATCGACACCAGCGCCGATGCGCGTGCCATCGCCGCTGCCGTGGCCAACCTGGCGTTCAGCCTTGGCCTGGATGTCGTCGCCGAGGGCATCGAGACCGTCAGCCAGCTAAGTGCCGTGAACGAATTGGGCTGCCACCTGATGCAGGGCTACCACTTCAGCCGGCCGCTCCCGCTGACCGATCTCGCCAACCGCTGGACCGTCTAGCCGCCGTCCGGCGCGCTATTTCCTGGCCGGCTGGGCCTCCCACAGCGCGGCGGTCACGCCGAGCCGGCCGAGGTAGGCCTTGACGTGGAAATCGCCGACGCGAATCCTCTTGCCGCCATCGGGCAGGGCGCTCATGACGATCTCGGTGAGCTGGTCGTCGCTGAGCCGCGTCGCGCCCGCTGCGTGCCACAGACGAACATGGCCGCAGGCATCGCGATCGACGAGCAGGACGTTGTCGCGCGTTGCGGCGGGCAGGCGGATGACGAGGCCGTCGGGCGTGTTTTCGGCGCGGGCCGGCCCGGCGCCGGTTGGCACGTCGGTGCCGCCGGTCGCCGCAGCGGCCTCGATTTCCATGACTTCGTCATCGCTGAGGATGCTCTCGCCGGCGTTGTGCCAGACGCGATAGCCACCGCCCGACTGCATCTGGATCAGCAGGACGTTGTCGGTCGCAAGTGCCGGCATCGACAGCAGCAGGGCCGTCGCCAGCGCGACGTGCTTCAGGAGGCTTTCCACTTGATTGAGCAGCCGATGCTGGCGGTTTGTGCCTGCGGTCCACGGCCGGTCGTTGCGACCTGGC
>CAYTFA010000117.1:0-6265 GCA_964436755.1 uncultured Rhodocyclaceae bacterium
ACGGTGGCATCCATCAGGAAGTTGATCTTGCCGAACAGGAAGGACGTGTGGCCGTCCAGCGAATCGATGTCGCGCAGAATCTGGCGCGCGTCGTTGTGCTGGTCGGTGGAGAGCAGCCGGCCGCGCATCAGGAAGGACAGTGCGCGCCGGGTATCGAGCACGTTGCGGCGGATACGGCCGTTGAGGTCCTCTTCCCTGGCGATGTCGGACAGGATTTCGGCGGCCTCGTCGTCGGTGACGTGCGGAGTCAGCACGGTCCGGCCCACGGCCTCGAGTTCGGCGTAGATATCCTCCAGCGCATCCGCCGAGTATTCGACGTCGGCGTCGTAAAGGTCGAGCAGCACGTCCTTGCCGTCACTGACGTAGCCGGGCTGGATGCGCGCCCGCAGGCGCTGCAGGCGGAAGACGGGCAGTTCCTCGTCGCGCGTCGAGAACAGGATGTTGTTGTGCAGGACGAAGGCCACCGGCACGTTGCGCGATTCGTCTTCCTTGTCGAGCAGGAAGTCCGAGTGCAGATGCACGTCGCCGTTATCGTCGATGTAGAAACGTGCGGATTCCTCGATGTCGGTCAGGTCGTCCGCATCCGGCAGCTTGAGGCCGAAGATGTCCTCGATCCACTGCCTTTCCGTGCCCGAGGGGGCAAGCAGGTCTACCCAGATCGGAGTGGTGGCGGCGAGATCCTCCTTGCTGTCGATCTGGACCTGGCGCAGCCGCCCATCGCGGAGCTCGAAGGCATTGATGGCGATCGGCTTGCGCGGCGGTTCGCTCGCCGGCTGCAGCGTGCCCTGCAGGCCGTGGACCGCGACCACCGGCGTTGCATCCGGTTCCTCGTCGAGGGACTCCTGCAACGCCTCGGACATCTCCTCGAGCACGTCCTCGCCCTGCTCCTTGTCCAGCAGCTCCCATACCTGGACGCTCTCGTCCGGTGCAAGGGCATCGAGGATGCGCGCCACCGACTCCGGCGCGAGCGGCTCGAGCAGCGCGCGCAATGGCGTCCATTCCTGGCGACGAACGAGGTCCTGGACCTCGCGCAGGGTCTCCTGTTCCTCGGCGCGCTGGCGCGCCTCGAGGTCGTCGTCGGCCGGTGGGATGAGGATCTCGGACATGGGCGCTATTCTAGACGGCTTGGGCCATCCTCAAGGAATTTCGGCGCTTCCCATGCGGCCAAGGATCAGTTGCGTGCGGCCGTTGATGTAGGGCGAGTAGGGACTCTTTTCATAGCGCCGCGGCGCCGGCAGCATGACAGCAAGACGGGCTGCCTGCTCGGCGCCGAGTTGCGCCGCGGGAATCCCGTAATAGCGTCGCGCCGCCGCCTCGGCGCCGAAGACGCGGTCGCCCCATTCGACGACGTTGAGATAGACCTCGAGTATGCGGCGCTTGCTCCAGAGCAGCTCGATCCATACCGTGATGATCGCTTCCTCACCCTTGCGCAGGAAGGTCTTGTTGGGCGAGAGCAGCAGGTTCTTCGCCAGCTGCTGGGAGATCGTCGAACCGCCGGCGACGACCTTGCCCTTGGCCTGGTTCTTTTCCAGCGCCTTCTGGATGCCTTCCCAGTCGAAGCCTTCGTGGTCCACGAACTTGTCGTCTTCGGCGGCGATCACCGCGCGCTTGAGGTGCACCGATATGCGCTCGTAGGGCACCCAGTCACGCCGCAGTTCCGCCTTCGGGTCCTTCTGCCGCGCCTCGTCCAGACGCTGGCTCTGGAATGCGGTGAACCCCGGGTTCATCCATTTCCACCACAGCACCCAGCCGAAATACCAGCCCTGCCAAAGCAGCACGATGCCGGCGGCTGCGGCGAGGCCGAGCCGCAGCCAGCGCGGCGCCGGCCTCATGCCGTGGCCAGGGCGGCGAGGACCGCTGCGGTGTCCGGGCGCATCCCGCGCCAGACGAAGAAGGCTTCGCCGGCCTGCTCGACCAGCATGCCGAGGCCGTCGCTGACGCGGCAACCTGCTGCGCGCGCCTGTGCCATGAAGGCGGTATCGCGACCATAGACCATGTCGTAGGCCAGCGCTCTGCCTGCGAAGGCCGAATCGGGCAGCGGCAATGCCGCTCCCTCGAGTCCGGCGGACGTGGCGTTGATGACGACGTCAAAGCCCTCGCCGCCGAGCGCATCGAAGCCGGCTGCTGCGGGCTTGGTGGTCAGCGCACAGCCAGGCAGGCGGGCAAAGGCAGCGGCCAGCCGTTCGGCTTTATCGACGGTCCGGTTGGCGACGACGAGGCGCTCCGGGCCGGCCAGCAGCAGGGGGAGCATGGCGCCGCGCGCCGCGCCACCGGCGCCGAGGACCAGCAGACGCTGCCCGGCCAGGCGGACGCCGAGGTTGTGCTCGATGTCGCGCACGAGGCCGGCGCCATCGGTGTTGTCGCCGAGGATCGTGCCGTCGTCGCGAAAACACAGCGTGTTGACCGCCCCTGCCGCCTCCGCCCGCGCCGTATGCCGGGTTGCCAGGCGGAAGGCCTCCTCCTTGAATGGCACCGTGACATTGGCGCCGCGGGCCGGGTCCGGGCCGGCCGCGCGAAAGGCGGCAACTGCGGAAGCAAAGGAGTCGCGCGGCGCGAGGATGGCCTCGTAGCGCAGGTCCTGTCCGGTTTGGGCGGCGAACAGCGCATGGATGCGCGGCGACAGGCTGTGTCCCACCGGATTGCCAAATACGGCGTAACGGTCCGTCATGGCATCGCCGCTCAGTCGGCGCGCAACCGGTCGGCGTTGGTGAAGGTCCAGGTGCGCGTGATTTCGAGCACGTCGGTGTCGCGGCGGATGGACTCGGGGAAGGCAGCGTAGGGCGACGCCATCTGGACAATGCGCAGCGCTGCCTCGTCGAGCAGGCGCTGGCCCGAGGAGCGGTTCAGTTCGACGCGCTCGAGCTCGCCGCTGGCCTTGATCACGACCGTGAGGACCAGGCTGCCATAGAGGCGGCCTTTGGCCGCATCCGGATAGTTGAGGTTGCCGATGCGCTCCACCTTCTGCCGCCAATCCTCGACGTACTGCGCGAAGCGGAACTCCTCTACGCGCGCGCCGAGGAACTTCTTGCGCGGCCGCTGGTTGTATTCCTCCATCTGCCGGGCGATCTGGCCTTCGATGCGGGCGATCGCCAGGGCGCTGGTGGCGAGGTCGGCGCCGGAGCGGACATCCGGGTTCGTCGGCGCCGGCGTGGTACGCGCGCGGTCGGTGGCGACGCCGCGGTCGCCCATCAGCCGCGTCATCATCTGCTGCTGCTGCGCTTCGAGTTCGACCACGCGGCGCTGTGTCTCGGCCAGGTCGCTGCCCTCGCGCGTCGCCGCCGACGGCGGCAGCGGCGTCTTGGCCCGGCGGTCCTCCTCGGTATTGCCGCCGCCATCGAGGTTGGCCTGGGCCTTGGCCTGTGCCTTGTCCGGCCTGTCCTTGCTCTTGCTGTTGACCAGGATGACGTCCAGCGCCCGCTCGCGTGCCTTGTCCAGAAGGTCGGGCGGGGTGAAGCGCACCGCCAGCAGCATGCCGTGCAGCAGCAGGGATGCGCCGAAGGCCAGCGTCAGGTTGCGCCGGGCACTGTCCATCGCGGCCAGGAAGGCCGGCATGGGAAGTGGCCGCAGCGGTGAGCGGCGCAAGCTGGATGAAATGGGCATGGGCTCGGGAATTTTACTCCCCGGGCCCCTCGTCCCCGTCGTCGCCGAAGGCGGCATCAGAGCCGTCATTGGCCGTCAATTCAGGTGCCGCGCCGACGTAGCGCAGGCGCACTTCGGCCTCCAGGAGGTCGACGCCGTCGACCGCCAGCATCACCCGGGCACCCCGCGGCGACTCGGGTAGCGAGGGCACGCGTACGACCAGGGGGATATCTTCGAGCCTCGCCAGCGACTCGCGTACGACCCGCCCCGGAACTTCGGCGGCGCCCGACTGCAGCAGCCAGCGCAGGCACCAGTAGCGTTCCATGCCGCGCTGGAACTCGGCATACGCCGCGTACGTCAGCTCGAAGTCGCGCATCGCCGCGAGGAGATCGGCCGACTTGGGTGGGAAGGGGGGCGTCTCCTGGCGCAGCAGCGCGAGGAGCTGCCACTGGTTGAGCAGGTCGCAATAGCGCCGCAGCGGCGAAGACGACCAGGCATAGCAATCCACGCCGAGCCCCTCGTGGGCCGCCGCGACGGAGCTCATGCGTACCTTGCCGGCGGTCTGCACGCGGTACAGCGCCGGGATGCCGGCGTCGCGCAGCATCGCGCCCCAGGTTGCGTTGGCGAGGATCATCAGTTCCGCGACCAGGGTGTCGAGCGGGCTGCCCCGCGGTCGTTCCTCGATGGCGATGCAGCCCGTGCCCGGCTCGCTCGCGATGCCGCTGCCGGCCTCCCAGTCGACGACGAAGGCGTAGTCCTTGCGCGTGGCATTGTTGGCGGGTTGTCCGCGCCCGCCTTCGAGCACCGTGGCGAACTCCCACAAGTGGCGCAGCTCGTCGCCCCAGGGAAATTCGGACAGACCCGCGGCCAGCGTCGTTGCGTTGAACAGCGGCTCGATGTCGTGGTGGCGCAGGTTGGCGACCACCGGCACGCACTCGATGCGGGTCTCGTTGCCGAGCAGGCGGTAGTCGGCGGCGACGTCGACATACAGCGACAGGGCCGGCACGGTACGTCCGGCCGCCAGCGTGAAGCGGTCGACGATGTCCTCGGGCAGCATGGTGATCTTGCGACCCGGCATGTAGACGGTGGAAAGCCGCTCGCGCGCGATGCGACCGAGGTCGGAGTCCGGCCCGAAGCCGAGCCCGGGCGCCGCAATGTGGATGCCGATGCGCCAGCCGCCGCCGGCCGCGGGCGCAATCGAAAACGCGTCGTCGATCTCGGTCGTATGGGCGTCGTCGATGCTGAAGGCACGCACCGCGGCCAGCGGCAATCCGGACGGCTCCTCGGGCGCGGCAAACGCGGGGAAACCCGTACCGCCACGTGCCTCCGGGAAGAATTCGAAGAGGAAGCGGCCAAGGTGGTAGTCGTGGGTCGACGTCAGCGCGCCGCAATCGAAGAGCAGTCGCGCCGGGCTCTTGCCCGAGTCGGCACAGGCGGACTCCAGCGCCTTGGCTTCCGGCCGGTTGCGGTCCGGCTTGTAGATGCGCGCGGACTCCGCGGGCAGCCGGCCCGCCGCCAGTTCGGCCGCCATGTGTTCGATGGCGGCCGCCTGTTGCCGCTTCTTCTCGAGCCCGGCCAGCGCCGCCTGGAGTATTTCCGGCGGCGCCTTGCGAAAGCGGCCGCGTCCCTTGCGATGGAAATACACCGGCGCCGAGTGCAGGCGCAGGAGGACGGCCGTCGCCTGCACGGCGTCAGGGCGCTGGCCGTGGTACTCGGCGGCGAGGTCCTCGAAGCCGAACTCCGCCTCGCCGCAGACTTCCCAGAGGAATTCGGCTTCGATCGCTGCGGCTTCGCTCTCGGCCCGATCGAGCAGGTCAGCGGCGCCCGGCTGGGCAAAGCGGAGCAGCACGTTGGCGGCCTTGACCTTGCTGCGCTTGCCGGAGGGGAGCTCGACCTGGAGCGAGGTGTTGTTGTCGGCCAGCACGCTGCCGGCGCGAAAGGCGCCGTCTTCTTCGAACAGGACGTTCATGGACACGGAAAGCCGCGCGGCGGCGGTCGATGGCAGGGCGGCGGATTATACCGGCGCGGCGGTCGCTACCAGCACGGTGCTGGTCATGCGAAAGCCCGTGTGGCAGCGGTATGGCGCGAGTTCGTCGGGCAGGCCGGCGGCAAGTTCCTGCTGTTTCGCGGGCGGCAGGCGCGACAGGCTTTCGGCGGCGCCGCCGGCGAGGTCGAGAAACGCCTGCCAGTAGGCGGCAGCATCGGAGAACTCGCTGACCAGCGTGCATTCGCGGATTTCGACACGGCCGAAGCCGCCCTGAGCGAGACAATGCAGGAGGACGTCCCGGTCGCCGTAGCGAAAGATCGACGGCCGTTCGACCTTCGGCGGTGGCAGCAGGCGGCGCATGCACGACAAGGCCGCCGCGACGAGCGGCGTGTTTGCGGCGGTACCCCAGACCGAGATGGCCACGCGGCCGTTCCCCCGCAGCACGCGCCGCATTTCCTCGAGCGCGGCCTGAGCGTTAGGGAAGAACATGAGCCCGAGCCCGCAGAAGATGCGGTCGAAACTTGCGGCGGCGAACGGCAGCGCCTCGGCATCGGCAACCGCCCGCGGCAGCGACGGGCAGCACGCGAGCTGGCCGGCGCTGATGTCGCTGGCGATGGCCAGGCCTTCGCCGTTCATGCGCTCGAGGGCGGCCTGCGCGATTTGCCCGGGTCCGGCGGCGAGGTCGAGCGCTGCGAGGCC
>CAYTFA010000118.1:0-6264 GCA_964436755.1 uncultured Rhodocyclaceae bacterium
ATCGCCCTGGTGGTCGTGGTCGCGCAGTGGGCCGATACGCGCCTGCAGGTATCCACCCTGCAGCAGGAGCTGGCCCACCGCCTTGCCGAGGGAGACGCCACGGCCCGCGAAGGCCGCGCGCTGGCGCGTCAGGGCCAGGAGTCGACGGCGGCGCTGCAGGCCAAGGTGAGTGTGCTCGAAGCCAAACTGGCCGAAACGCAAAGCCAGGCCGTCGCGCTCGAGGCCATGTACCAGGAGCTGTCGGCCAGCCGCGACGAACGCCTGCTGGCCGAGGTCGAACAGGCCGTGGTGATCGCCATGCAGCAACTGCAGTTTGCCGGCAACGTCGAGGCGGCGCTGATCGCGCTGCAGGGCGCCGAGGCGCGCCTGGCGCGCACCGTGCAGCCCCAGTTCCTGCCGGTGCGCAAGCTGCTCGCGCGCGACATCGAGCGCCTCAAGGGCACGCCGGGGGCCAACGTCAGCGGCCTGTCGCTCAAGATCGAAAGCGTCGTCTCCGCCGTGGACGGGCTGCCGCTGGCCTACGAGCAGCGACCGAAGGCGGAGGCGGCGAAGGTACCGGCCAGGCCGGTATCCGCCGGCGACTGGTGGCGCGAACTGGGCACCGACTTCTGGCGCGAGTTCCGCCAGTTGATCCGCATCGAGCGCATCGACCACGGCGATCCGGCGCTGCTCGCGCCGAACCAGAGCTTCTTCCTGCGCGAGTCGCTCAAATTGCGTCTGCTCAACGCCCGTCTGGCGCTGCTCCAGCGCGACGGCACCACCTTCCGCGAGGAAATCCGGCAGTCGCGCGAGCAGCTCGACCGCTATTTCGACACGCGTGCCAAGCCGGTGCAGGCGGCACAGGCCACGCTCAAGGCCCTCGCCGCGACCGATGTCGCCTTCGACCTGCCGGGCCTGGCGGAGACGCTCTCCGCGCTGCGCAACCTCAAGCTCGCCCGCGAGCGGGGCGGGCGCTAGGCGCTGCCATGCGTGCGCTGTCCTGGCTGCTACTGCTTGCCGCGCTGGCGGTGGGGCTCGCACTCGCGGCCCGCTACAACGACGGCTACGTGCTGGTGGTGCTGCCGCCCTGGCGCGCCGAGGTCTCGCTGAACCTCTTCCTCCTGCTTGCCGCCGCCGGTTTCCTCGTCGTCTATCTGCTGGCGCGTGCCGTGATTCATACCCTGGCGCTGCCGCGTGCAGTGGCCGATTTCCGCCGTCGCCGCCGCGAGCAGAAGGCCACCGTCGCGCTTGCCGACGCCTGGCGCCTGCTGCAGGAGGGACGCTACGGTCATGCCATGCGCCGGGCCGAAGGCTTCGATGCCGGCGCACCCGGTGCCGGCATGCTGGCGCTGGCCGGATGGCGCGCGGCCCACGCCCTGCGCACTCCGGAACGCGAGGCCGAATGGGCGGCACGGGTGCGCGCCCGCCCCGAAATGCTTGCCGCGCGACTGATGACCGAGGCCGAGTTCGCCATCGAGGAACGGCGCTTCGAGGACGCGCGCGCTGCGCTGCTGCAGCTCGCGGACAGCCAGGGGCGCCACATCGCCGCGCTGCGCCTGTCGATGCGCGCGGAGCAGGGCGTCGGCAACTGGCGCGAAGTCGCCCGCCTGGTGCGCCAACTGGAAAAGCACCAGGCGCTGACGGCCGACCAGGCGGCACCGATCCGCCGCCGCGCCGTGCGCGAAGCCTTGCGCGAGCTGCGCGACGACGCCGGCGGGTTGATGCGCTACTGGCGCGAACTCGAGGAGCACGAACGCGCCGAGCCGGCGCTGGCGCTGGAGACGGCGCACGCACTGGCGGCAGCGGGCGATGCGCGCGAAGCGCAGCGCGTGATCGCGGATGCACTCGAGGAAAACTGGGACTCGGCCCTGGTGCTTGCCTACGGCGAGACCGGTGCCGGCGTCGACACGGTCGGCCGCATCGCCCAGGCGGAGAAGTGGCTGCAGCGGCTGCCGCGGGACGGCGCGCTGCTGCTTACACTGGGCAGGCTATGCGGCGAGCAGCAGTTGTGGGGAAAGGCGCGCAGCTACCTCGAAGCCGCGCTCGCCATCGAGCCCTCGCGCACCGCACACGTCGAACTCGCCCGCCTGCTGGAGCGGCTCAACGACGCTGCGCTGGCGGCCCGGCACTACCGGGAAGCGGCGAACCTCTAAATCCAGTCGCGCGGCGGCAGGAAGTCGGTGTATAGCCGCGCCTCCTCGCTGCCCGGCTCCGGTTGCCAGTCGTAGCGCCATTTCACGACCGGCGGCAGCGACATCAGGATCGACTCCGTGTGACCGCCCGACTGCAGGCCGAACAACGTGCCGCGGTCCCAGACCAGGTTGAATTCCACGTAGCGGCCGCGCCGGTAGGCCTGGAAGTCCCGCTCGCGCTCGCCGTAGGGGATGTCGCGGCGGCGGCCGACGACAGGCAGGTAGGCCGTGGTGAAATGATCGCCGACGCTTTGCACCAGCGCGAAGCAGCGCTCGAAGCCGCCTTCGCTGAGGTCGTCGAAGAAGATGCCGCCGATGCCGCGCGCCTCGTTGCGATGCTTGAGGAAGAAGTAGCGGTCGCACCAGTGCTTGAAGTGCTGGTAAGTGGCGACGCCGAACGGCTGCAGGGCCTGCAGGCAGGTGCGGTGGAAATGCACGGCATCCTGCTCGAAGCCGTAATAGGGCGTCAGGTCCATGCCGCCGCCGAACCACCAGATCGGCTCGCCCGCTGTCCCGGCCTCCGGATAGGCGATGAAGAAGCGCACGTTCATGTGCGAGGTGGGGCAGTAGGGGTTTCGCGGGTGCAGCACCAGGGAGACGCCCATTGCCTCCCAGTGGCGGCCGGCGAGCTCGGGGCGGTGCGCGGTGGCCGACGGCGGCAATTTGTCGCCAGTGACGTGGGAAAAATTGACGCCGCCGCGCTCGAAGAGATTGCCTTCCTCGATGAGGCGGGAAACCCCGCCGCCGCCTTGGGGGCGGTCCCAGGCATCGCGCCGGAAGGGTTTGCCGTCGGCCGTCTCCAGCTCGCCGACGATGCGATCCTGCAGGCCGTTGAAATAGCCGCGGACCGCCGCGATGTCAGGCATCGGGCAGCTTCATCGCCATCACCTTCTCGCTCTGGCGGCTGCGGAAGGCTTCGAGCTTGAGGGTGAGTGCGCGACCGTAATCGTCGTTGGCCGTGGCGATGATGGCCACCGCAGTGAGTGCGGCATTCGCCGCGCCGGCCTCGCCGATGGCGAAAGTGGCGACGGGGACGCCCTTGGGCATCTGCACGATGGACAGCAGCGAATCGAGGCCGTTGAGGTGCTTCGACGGCACCGGCACGCCGAGCACGGGGACGATGGTCTTCGATGCCAGCATGCCCGGCAGGTGGGCCGCGCCGCCGGCGCCGGCGATGATCGCGCGCAGGTCGCGCTCCTGCGCCGAGGCGGCGTAGTCGAATAGCAGGTCGGGGGTGCGGTGGGCCGAGACCACGCGCGCCTCGAAGGGCACGCCGAACTCCTTGAGCATCGCTGCGGCGGCCTGCATCACGGGCCAGTCCGAGTCCGATCCCATCACGATGCCGACCAGGGGCTTCATCCGAGGGTCCTCTCCGCCGCTTCGAGCGTGTTGGCGAGCAGCATAGTGATGGTCATCGGGCCGACGCCACCCGGCACCGGGGTGATCGCGCCGGCAACTTCCTTGGCCGATTCGAAGTCGACGTCACCGCACAGCTTGCCCTCGGGCGTGCGGTTGATGCCGACGTCGATCACCGTCGCGCCGGACTTGATCATGTCGCCGGTGATCATCTTCGCGCGGCCGACGGCGGCGACCAGGATGTCGGCGCGACGGGTATGGAAGGCGAGGTCCTTCGACTGCGAATGGCAGACCGTGACCGTGCAGCTCTGCGCCAGCAGCAGCATGGCCATCGGCTTGCCGACGATGTTGCTGCGGCCGACGATCACGGCTTCGGCGCCCTTGAGCGGCACCTTGGCGGATTCGAGCATCTTCATCACGCCGTAGGGCGTGCAGGGGATGAAGCGCGGATTGCCCTGCATCAGGGCGCCGACGTTCTCGGCATGGAAGCCATCGACGTCCTTCTCCGGGGCGATGGCTTCGAGCACGGCGTCGCTGTCGAAGTGCTTCGGCAGCGGCAGCTGCACGAGGATGCCATGCACCGACGGGTCGGCGTTGAGTTCGGCAATGCGGCCGAGCACCGTGGCGGGGTCCGCATCGGCGGCGTAGACGTCCTTCAGCGAACGCATGCCGGCCTTCTCGCAGGCGGCAACCTTGTTGCGTACATAAACAGCGGAGGCCGGATCCTCGCCGACGAGGATCACCGCGAGACAGGGCGTGATGCCCTTGGCCTTGAGTGCGGCGGCGCGCTCGGCGAGCTGGCCGCGCACTTCCGCGGCGAGAGCGTTGCCGTCGATGATCCTGGCGCTCATGCCGCGGCGACCTCTCCGTGGCTGGCGGCCGCGTCGGCGGCACGGCCGGCTTCGAAGGCGCGCTTGTTGGCGTCCACCATCTGCGGCTTGCGCGCGCGGAAGCGCTTGAGAATGGATTCGAGCAGCACCTCGGCGGAGAACGGCAGGTGGTCGGCCATGGCGCCGAGCATCACCGTATTGCCGAAGCGCATGTCGCCGAGTTCGAGCGCAATGGCCATGGCGTCGAAGGCGTGCACCTCGAAGCCGCGTGCGCGGATCTCGGCGATCGGGTCGACCGGGTAGTCGTAGAGGCCGAGGTCGACCACCGGCGGCACCAGGCGCGCCGTGTTCATCAGCACCAGCCCGCCCGGCTTCAGGTAATGCGACCAGCGCAGGGCCTCGGCCGACTCGAAGCCGACCAGCAGATCCGCCTCGCCCGCCATGATCTGCGGCGAAAGCACCTTGGGTCCGAAGCGCAGGTGCGAGGAAACGACGCCGCCGCGCTGGGCCATGCCGGCGACCTCGGTCTTCTTGACGTCGTGGCCGAGCGCGATGGCGGCCTCGGCGAGGATCTCCGTGGCGGTCATGACGCCCTGCCCGCCGATGCCGACGACGAGGATGTTGGTGACGTTGTCCTTGTCCATGGCGACGTCCTAGTGGCGAACCAGCTTGACCGGCCGGCGCGGATCGGCATGCACGATCGCGTCCGGGGCGCAGGGTTGCACGCAGAGGCTGCAGCCGGTGCAGGCCGCCGTCTCGATGCGCACGAACTGCAGTTCGACTTCCTTGCCCGAAGGCTTCACCGCCTTCTCGCGGCGCGTGACGTGGATCGCCGGGCAGCCGACGTCGACGCAGTTGCCGCAGCCGGTGCACTTGTCGTCGATGACTTCGTAGGCCGGCTGCTTCTTGTAGTCGTCGATCAGCACGCAGGGCTGGTCGGTGATGATCACCGACACCTCGGGTACCTTGATCTCGTCGCGGATGGTCTTGAACAGCACCGGCAGCTGATAGGGGTCGAGCACGTGGATGCGCTCCTTCCTCACCCCGAGCGCCTCGCACAGCTTGGCGAAGTCGACGCGCGGCGCCTCGTTGCCGTGGATGTCGCGGCCCGTGCCGGGATTGGCCTGGCCGCCGGTCATGCCCACGGCGCGGTTGTCGAGGATCAGCACGGTGACGTTGCCGCCGTTGTAGACGATGTCGAGCAGGCCCTGCATGCCCATGTGCAGGAAGGTCGAGTCGCCGATCACGGCGAGCACGCGCTTGTCCTTGTCGGCCTCGGCGCGGCCCTTGTCGAGGCCGAGCGCGATGCCCATCGAGGCGCCCATGGAAATCGTCGTGTCGAGCGCGTTCCACGGATGCCCGGCGCCCAGCGTGTAGCAGCCGATGTCGCCGGCGATGGTGATGTTCTTGATCTGCGCCAGCGTGTAATAGACGCCGAGGTGGGGGCAGGCCACGCACATCGTCGGCGGCCGCGGGAACACCTGCGAGGGCGTGGCGGGCAGCGCCGGTACCGGCTCGCCCAGCAGCTTCGCGATCGCCGGCCGCAGCACGTTGGGCGACAGCTCGCCCTGGCGCGGCAGGATTTCCTTGCCGAGGCATTCGATGCCCGCGGCCTTGAGTTCGGTTTCGATCAGCGGCTCGACTTCCTCGACCACCACCAGGCGCTCGACGCCGGCGGCGAAGGCGCGCACCTTGTCGGTCGGCACCGGGCAGGAGAAGCCCAGCTTGAGCACCGGCGCCGCCGGGAAGGCCTCGCGCACGTGCATGTAGGCCGGTCCGGAGGTGACGAAGCCGACGCGCTTGTCAGCGCCGGGCTCGATCGTGTTGAGCGGCGAGGCTTCGGCCTCGGCGCGCAGTGCCTTGTCGCGCTCGAACATCAGCGGGATGCGCTTGCCGGCGCCGGCCGG
>CAYTFA010000119.1:0-6261 GCA_964436755.1 uncultured Rhodocyclaceae bacterium
CATAGCATAATCGCCATGTTTAACGGGGGCTACCGCAGAAATTGGTTTAGATGATGCTGCACCAGTGCTGCATGTTCATGCACGATCCAGTGCGAGGCGCCAGGGATACGATGCAGCTGTAGATGGGGAACGTATTGGCCGAGGCCATCCAGCAGGGCCGGTGGCAGCGCCACATCGTCCATGCCCCATAGCACCAAGGTGCTCACCGGGATGGTCAGCATCTTCACGGGCAGGGTCACGGCCGCGGCACCCGGATCGTCACGCCGGGGTGGGCGCAGGGGTGAAGCGCGGTAGTAGTTGCAGCCACCGTGCAGCCCATGGTGCCAGACAGCGCGATATTGGTCTTGCACCGTGGCGGTGAGCCAGGTTGGTAGGGCCCCTGATACGCCCAGGCCGGGCCGGAAGATCCCCGATCTGCCGGCCGGAAATCTCCGGCCGTTGCCGCGGTTGCCCTTGAGTTCGAACATCAGTGTCCCGGGTCCGTCGATGATCCTTCGCTCGTTGTGGATGCCGAAGTCGAAGGTAACTTCGTACACTCCGCTGGCGAAGGTGTGGGCGGGGATGCGCACTTCGCGGGCAAACCTTCCCTTGGGTACCTCGCCGGCGGGCGGGGGCAGGGCATCGTCGTAGGCCGAGTAGGCTAGGACAGTGCCCCGTTCCGAGCGGATCTCAATTGCGGCCACCAGACTCGTCAAGGGCTGCAGAACCTCGGCATTGAAGCCGATGATCAGTTCCTCTGCCGTTTCGAGCGGCCCGTTGTCCGGATGACGCACATAGGTGGCCAGCAGACGCAGGGTGTCGTCGCCGGCGTTGCCCTCCCAGCGGATCGTCGGTGTGACGCTGCGCATGGCGTCGAGATAGCGGGCCACGACGTCGCCCGCCTCGCCGATCATTGCGAGCTTGCCGTGGTCGAGCCATGCCGCGCGGTGGCAGAAGCTCGAAATCGATTCGTGATTGTGGCTGACCAGCACGACCACGCTGGATCGGTCGACCAGTTCGTGCATGCGCGCCAGGCACTTACGCTGAAAACGGATGTCGCCCACGGCCAGCGCCTCGTCCACCAGCAGGATGTCCGGCTCCATGTGTGCGGCCACCGAGAAGGCCAGCTTCATGTACATGCCGCTAGAATAATGCTTGACCGGAAGGTGAAGGAAATCCTCGACCTCCGAGAAGTCGACGATTTCATCGAAGTGGCGTCGCATCTGGCCCGGCGTCATGCCTTGAATCGCGCCCGCGAGGTGAATGTTCTCCCTTCCCGACAACTCGGGATGGAATCCGGTGCCGACTTCAAGCAGCGAACCGACGCGGCCACGTACGGCGATCCGTCCACTGGATGGCGCCGTGATGCGGGAGAGGATCTTAAGTAGGGTAGTTTTCCCAGCGCCGTTGTGTCCGATCAGTCCGAAGGCCTCGCCATCCTGGATATCGAAGCTGATGTCATCCAGGGCGCGGAAGGCCGGGGTTCCGGACGCCGGCAGGTCGCCGCTCAGGCGACGAAACGGGGCAAGCAGGGCGGACTTGAGGGTGCGCTCCGCCGCGGCGCTTCCCAACTGAACACGATAGGTCTTGCTGAGATGGCTGATGGAAACGGGGGCGTTCATATCTGGTCGGAAAATTCCCGCTCCAGGCGATGGAATACCCACCAGCCGCCAAACAGCAGAATCACGGCGGCAGGGCAACTGACGTAAAGAAAATGCGAAGGAAAGTCGGCGGTGGCGAAAAGCGACCAGCGCATCAGGTCGATGATTCCAACCAGGGGGTTGAGCCTGACCCATGCCACATAGGTCGGTGGAATTAGGCTGGAAGGATAAAACACCGGCGAAGCGTACATCAGCAACTGCAAGCCGATCGGTATCAGATTGGGGAAGTCGCGGTAATACACGCTCAGCGAGGCAACGATCAGGGACAAGCCTGTGGCGAGGCAGCACAGTGCGAGCATGGCCGGCAGCAGCGCTACCACGTGAGGCGTCACGGCAATACCATACAACGCCAGGGCGCAGGCGAGCAGCACGGCGGTGATCAGCAGGTCCACCAGATGCAGCCCAACCGACGCCAGCGGCAGCGTGGCGCGGGGGAAATAGGTCTTGGTGATCAGTGTCGTGTTAGCCAGCAGCGAATGGGTGGCGTGCTGTATCGCGCCGGAAAAGAACATCCAGGCCATGATCCCGGTCAGCGCGAGCGGGAAATATGGAATGCCGCCGGTGGGAATGCCTACCCATAGTCCGAAGATGACCGCGAATATCAGGGCAGTGGCCAGCGGCTGAAGTACGGCCCAGATCACCCCGAGGGCGGTCTGTTTGTAGCGCAGGCGCAGATCCCGCATGATGAACAGCCAAGCCAGATGCCGGTGGTTCCATACCTCGCGCGCGGCAGCCAGTGGGGATGCGTCGGCGGTCGCGGCAAGTATGTGAACCGGGCGTTCGTCGTGCATGAAGAGATGTCAGTGCGCCAGTGAGGGTCGGTGCCACTTCAGGGTGCGATCGATGGCGGCGTCGGTGCCGATCCAAGCCGACAGGCCCGCTTCGTCGCGGGCGCGCCGGATGTCGGGGACATAGCGTTCGGCCAAGCCGTCCCCGGGCGGTAGGCGCATCTCAATGCCAGAAGCAACTCCGCCACGGCGAGTTATGCGCTGCGCCAATTCCCGGATGGTCAGGGCCTGATCGTTGCCGATATTGTAGGCCCGGCCGGGCTTGCCGAGCAGCAGCAAGGTCAGCAGCCAGATCGCCAGGTCCGCGGCGTAGAGATAACTGCGCACGGTGCGACCGCCGCCTTCGATGACGATGGGCCCGCCATTCAGCGCGTCGCGGATGAAGCTGCCTGCGGCAAATTTGTTGCCAAGCGGCAGGTAGGGCCCGATGAAGGCGAAGCCGCGCGCGATCACGCAGTCGAGGCCGGAGTCGAGCAGGAGGTCTTCCGTGCGCTGCTTGAGCCGGCCATAGGGAGACACGGTGGCCGGATCGGCCGCGAAATCCTCTGGCAGATGGTCCAGTTCCGGCGGCTGGCGGCCGTAAACCGCCCCGGAACTGGCATAAAGGATGCGCCCGACGCCGGACACCTTGGCGAAATCGAGAAGCTTGGCCGTGCCCAGCAGTCCGCGGTCGATGCTTGCTGCGCCGCCGGCACTGACTTCCGCGGCGCTGGGTGTAGCCATATCGATCAGCCAGTCGAAGTGCGCGGCCGGAGCCTCGAATTCGGCCGGCTTCCCAACCAGCCACTCGAACTCCGGACGTTTCACCAGGTGCGGTACCTCGACAGCGAAGCGACCCGGATCGCGGCTGAGGATGGTGGCGCGGACGTTGGCATCGAGTTCGTCGTTGGCAGCTGCGATCGCTTCCAGCAGCCACTTGCCGTAAAAGCCCGTGCCGCCGGTTATGAAGAGGCGCGTGCCGGCAAGTTGTCGCCACAGGCTGGCCGTGTGCCGCAGGATGTGCTCGCGGTCCTCGCCGGGAATGCGTGGCAGCGGTAGGTTCAGAAGCCGACTCCGAGGAATTCGCGGATGCGATCGGCAGCATAGTCCAGCATCGGCGGTGTAAGGCCAGGATAAACGCCGATCCAGAAGCTGCGCTCGGTGATCGCGTCAGCGGTGGCCAGTGCTCCGCTGACGCGGAACCCGCGGCCCTTCATGTAGGGCTGGCGCGTCACGTTGCCCGCGAACAGCAGGCGTGTGCCAACCTTGTGCTGGTCCAGGTAGCGCAGCAGGTCGAGTCGGCGCACCGGAGCGTCTTCGCGCAAGGTGATGAGGAAGCCGAACCAGGCCGGATCGCTTTCCGGTGTGGCGGAGGGGAGCTGGATGAATTCTCGACAGTCGGCCAGGCGCGCGCTCAAGTGCGCGAAGTTGGCCTGCCGCGCGGCGACGAACTCGTCGAGACGGGTCATCTGCGCGACGCCGAGCGCGGCCTGCATGTCGGTCATCTTCAGGTTGTAGCCGGCGTGAGAATAAGTGTACTTGTGGTCGTAACCACAGGGCAGGTCGCCCAGTTGCCAGTCGAAGCGCTTGCCGCAGGTGTTGTCCTTGCCCGGAGCGCAGTAGCAGTCGCGGCCCCAGTCGCGGAAGGACTCGATGCAGCGCGCGAGCAGTGGATCGTCGGTGAATACCGCGCCGCCTTCGCCCGTGGTGATGTGGTGGGCGGGATAAAAGCTCAGCGTTCCGATGTGGCCAAAGCGGCCGACGCTTTGGCCGCGAAGCCTCGAGCCCAGAGCATCGCAGCAGTCTTCAACCAGCCACAGGCCGCGGCGGTCGGCCAGTTCGCACAGCGCCGCGGCATCGAACGGATTGCCCAGTGCGTGCGCCAGCATGATGGCGCGGGTGCGCGGCCCGATCGCGGCCTCGACGGCCGCCGGCGTCGGGTTGTAGGTGGGCAGGCTCGAATCGACGAAGACCGGCACCAATCCGTTCTGCAGGATGGGATTGATCGTCGTGGGAAACCCGGCGGCGGCCGTGATCACCTCGTCACCCGCCTGCAGCGCCCGGTCGCCGAGCAGGGGCGAGGTGAGCGCCGACAGTGCCAGCAGGTTGGCCGACGATCCTGAATTGGTGGTCAGCGCCCGCTTCACGCCTATCCGTTGCGCGATCAGGCGCTCGAACTCATCGTTGAAGCGCCCTGTGGTTAGCCAGCCGTCCAGCGCAGCATCGACCAGCGCGACGTAGGCTTCGGCGTCCAGGACGCGCCCGGCGGGACGCACTGCGTCGCGGCCGGGAACGAAATGCGGGGACTCCACTTCAGCAGCCGCAAACTGCCGCACGAGGGAAAGTATTTCACTTCGAAGGTCTGGCTGGTTCATTGACCGAACAGGAATTCTTCAAGTTGCGCCAAAGAAAACTTCCGCATGTCCGCGCCCGAATTGCAGGCGCGGTACCAAGCGACGCTTTCGCTTTGGGCGCGCGCGAGCTTCCACTTCGGATTCCAACCGAGGACAGTGTGAGCGCGCGTTGAATCGAGGCGTAATACTTCGGTCTCCTTCTGGAAGTTGTCGCCCACCACGCTGCGCGCGTCGCCCCCCCACAATAGTGCGATCCCTTGCGCGAATTCTCCGACGGTCACCTCCGACGATCGGCCCGGCCCGAAATTCCAGGCGCTCGCGAATAAGTGTCCCTCTGGTCCGGCAAGACGTTCGGCCAGCAAGAGATAGCCTTTCAGTACGTCCAACACGTGCTGCCAGGGTCGAACAGCCGAGGGCATGCGCAATGTGACCGGATTCCGGTTAGCGAAGGCGCGCATCATGTCCGGAAGTAGCCGGTGCGCTGACCAATCGCCACCTCCGATAACGTTGCCGGCGCGGGCGGATGCGATGTGAGTAGTGCTGGATGCAGGGAAATATGCCTCACGCCAGCATCGGACTGCGATTTCCGCACAGGCCTTGCTTGCGCTATACGGATCATTCCCGCCCAGTGGAGAGTCCTCGCCGACTGTTTCGGCGTGTCTAGTGGGCAGATAGCACTTGTCGCTGGTTACAACCACTGCCGCTTCGATGCAATCGAATGTCCGCATGGCATCGAGCAGGTTGGCCGTGCCGGTTAGGTTGGTAGCCAAGGCGCCAAGGGGATCCCGGTAGCCTTCGGCAACCGTGGATACAGCGGCAAGATGAAAAACGATGCTTGGTTGCGCGTTGCCAAGGGCGGCCTTCAAGGCCGATAGGTCGCGGATGTCGCCGTGGACGGAATCAATTTCAGTCCCAATTCCCGCTTGGTGATATAGGTTTGGCTGCGTTGGTGGCGCCAAGGCGTAGCCAGTCACGCGGGCACCGAGTCTACTCAGCCACAGCGTCAGCCAAGCTCCCTTGAAGCCCGTGTGCCCGGTAACGAAAACGCGCCGACCCTGCCAGAACCCGGTGGTGTCGTTCGAATTCACCGCGGTTCTCCGCACGAGGAATCACAGCTCCGTTCCTCTGCGACCCGAGTGCCAAGTCCGCCAGCCAGGATTACTGCCTTCATCGTGGAACTGTTTGTTTTTCCAAGGATTGACGCCGAATCTTACCAGAGCCCGGTTTCCGCACCCCGACCTCGCCGGATAAACAATCGCCTTATCCCCAAATAGAAATAATCGCATCGGCCGGGGAAGGGGATTTGGTAGTCTTTGCCCCTTCCAAAACAACCATTATTTCAGGAGACTGCGCATGGCCCTGGTCAATCCGCACGGTGGCGGAAGTCTGCGCCCGCTGTTGCTCGAAGGCCCGGCGCTGCAGGCCGAACTTGCGCGAGCGGCGTCGCTGCCGAAGGTGAAGGTCAGCTCGCGCGAAAAGGGCGACATCGTCATGATGGGC
>CAYTFA010000120.1:0-6255 GCA_964436755.1 uncultured Rhodocyclaceae bacterium
ACGAGCAGGCCCTGCGCGCCATCGTCGAACGCACCGGCGCGCAAAGCGGCGACCTGATCTTCTTCGGCGCCGACAAGACCAAGGTCGTCAACGACGCGCTCGGCGCCCTGCGCATCAAGCTTGGCCACGAAAAGGGCTACGTCAATGGCAAGGCCTGGGAGCCGCTCTGGGTGATCGACTTCCCGATGTTCGAGTACGACGAGGAAGAGAAGCGCTGGAGCGCCTGCCACCATCCGTTCACCTCGCCCAAGGATGGCCACGACGAGCTGATGAAGACCAACCCGGGCGAGTGCCTGGCCAAGGCCTACGACCTCGCACTGAACGGCTGGGAGATCGGCGGCGGCTCGGTGCGTATCCACAAGGCCGACGTCCAGGCACGCGTCTTCGAGGCGCTGGGCATCGGTGAGGCGGAGCAGCGTGCCAAGTTCGGCTTCCTGCTCGACGCCCTCAGGTATGGCGCACCGCCCCACGGCGGCCTGGCCTTTGGCCTGGATCGCATCGTCACCATGATGACCGGTGCCGAATCGATCCGCGACGTGATTGCCTTCCCGAAGACGCAGCGCGCCCAGTGTTTGCTGACCGATGCGCCCTCGGACGTCGACGAGAAGCAGCTGCGCGAACTGCACATCCGCCTGCGGCAGAAGGTCGACACCCAGGTGGAGGTCGGCAAGTCCTGACCATGCGGCGCTGGTTCGGCGCGCTGTTCGGCATTGCCCTGTGCGGTGCTGTTCTGGCGCGCGGCCCGCTCGATGCGGTGGCCGCGTCGAGCCTGCCGGCCGAGGCGCAGGCGACATTGCGGCTGATCGACGCCGGCGGACCGTTTCCCCATCGTCGCGACGGCATCGTGTTCCAGAACCGCGAGCGGCGGCTGCCCGCGCAGTCGAACGGGTACTACCGCGAATACACGGTGCCGACGCCCGGCAGCCGCGACCGCGGTGCGCGCCGGATCGTCACTGGGGGGTCGCCGCCCGTGGCGTTCTACTACACTGGCGACCATTACCAGAGCTTCCAGCGGATACAGAGATGAGCGCTGCCGATTATGAACGCCTGTTCGGAGACGCCGGCCGCGCCGGTGTTCATCACCTGCCGCACGGGTCGATCGACGATCTGCTGGCAGGGGCTCAGGCCGCCGGCTGCCTCGTTTGCCGCGTCGACCTCGCCGCGGCACGCAGCAAGGACGACATGCTGGATACGATAGGCAGGACGTTGCGCTTTCCCGAATGGTTCGGCCACAACTGGGACGCCCTGGCCGATTGCCTGCAGGATCTTGGCTGGCTGCCCGCTGCCGGTTACGTGGTCATCCTCGATCATTGCGACGGTGTGCATGGCCGTGCCGAGGCCGATTTCGTCACAATGATGCAGGTCTTCCAGGATGCTGCGGCCACCTGGCGCGAAGACGACGTTCCGTTCTGGTGCCTGGTCGACATGCAGGCGGACGGAATCGCCTGGTTGCCGACGGTGTCGCTGCCGGATTGATGGCCTGGAAGAAGCCGGTGTCGGTGCTGGTGGTGATCCACACCCCGGCGCTGGACGTGCTTCTGCTCGAACGGGCCCGCCACCCCGGCTTCTGGCAGTCGGTGACCGGCAGCCAGGAAGGCGACGAACCCCTGCGCGAAACCGCGCGCCGCGAAGTGCTGGAAGAAACCGGGCTTGCCGTCCCGGCCGCCGACATCGTCGACTGGGAAGCGACCAACCGTTACGAGATCTTTGCCGAATGGCGCGATCGCTACGGCCCGGGCGTTACGCATAATGTCGAACACGTTTTCAGCGCCTGCCTGCCTGACAGGTTGCCGGTCCGCATCGCTCCCGACGAACACCTGGGCTACCGCTGGCTGCCCTGGCGCGAAGCCGCGGAAGCCTGCTTTTCCTGGAGCAACCGCGACGCCATTCTCGATCTGCCGCGGCGCCTGGGCCGGCCTGCGGCGACGGGGGCTTGAAAAGCCTTTTCGGGAACTCATATTGGATTTCACGGCGCCTCGATTGCGGGGCCAGACTTCCAAGGAGACCGAAATGAACAACCTCATCCGTCGTGATCCGCTGGACGATTTCTTCCGCGGATTCTTCGTCCGCCCCGTCGACTTTGCCGGCCAGGCCGATGCTCCCGCCGTCAAGATCGACGTCAAGGAACAGGAAAAAGCCTATCTCGTGCACGCCGAAGTACCGGGCGTCAAGAAGGAGGACATCCAGGTGGCCGTCGATGGCGCGATCGTTTCCATCAGCGCCGAACGGCGCGAGGAAAGGGACGTCAAGGAAGGCGAGCGCGTCCTGCGCAGCGAACGCTACGTCGGCAAGGTCTCGCGCAGCTTCCAGCTCGCCCAGGAAATCGACGAGTCGCAGGTCGTCGCCAAGTACACCGACGGCGTGCTCGAGCTTACGCTGCCGAAGAAGGCCGCTACCCAGGCGCGCCGCATCACCGTACAGTAAGCGCTGGCAGGGCAGCGGCGGCACCCGCCGCCGCTGCGTTCCCATTCAACTGCGTGGCTTGTTCCGGAGGCGGCGCGCCAAGGCGGCGTCGAGCGAGAGCCGGCCCGGCCCGGTCAGCAGCAAAGGCAGCAGCATTGCCAGGAACAGCGCCGGCAGCTTGAAGTTGCCGTGGCCTGCATCGGTGATCGCGTAACCCGAGGCAAGGTCCGCAAGGCTGGTCCACTCGGTGGGCCAATGCACCGCCGCGACGGCCACGATGGTGAGCACGAACAGGCTCAGCGAGAAGAAGCGCGTGCCGAGGCCGACGATCAACGCGGCGCCGCCCGCGATCTCGGACCAGGTTGCGAGTTGCCAGCTTGCCTCGGGTGGCACCAGCGAGAAGGGGAAAGGGAAACGGTCCTGGATGTCGGCGAACCAGTTCTCGCCATGGAGCTTCTCGAGTCCCGATTCGAGAAACTCCCAGCCGAGAAGCAGGCGCAGTCCCAGCATGCCGGTCCAGGCGCCGATGCGGTCGGCCAGCCCGGTGCAGCCGGCAGCGAAGTTTAGGACCCGGTCGATCATGTCGCGACTCCTGACAAGGCTCCGGCCTCGTGCAGCTGCCCGAGCAGTTGGGCGCCATGGCGGATCACGGCGTCGGTGTCTGTACAAGCGAATTCCTCCGCGATGCTGCGGCACGCCTGCACACCGGTCATGTTGCCGCCCGCCACGAGGTCAACGAGGCGGGCCGACACCGCATTGAGTTCCATGAAGCGAACGGCGCCGTCCGCGTCGCGGTAGGCGAGCAGATGGGTCGGGTGCTGCTTGCGCGGACGCCAGGCGCGACCAATGCGATGCACCGGCCAGGCGTAGGCGAGATTCATGGATGCCGGGGCCAGTACGGGCCGGGCCGCCATCAGGTCGCCGGCGGGGTCATGGGGTACAGGCGCAGCCTCCGTCACGTCGAGCGCCAGCTCGACCCATTCGTAATGGACCAGTTCCGGAACCCATGGTGGCAGGGTGGCCGCGGCGGTACTGGTGGCGAGCCAGTCGGCGAATTCGCGGGGAATTTCCCTGAACCAGGGTGCCTGGCAACGTGCGTCGCGAAAGAAGGCATTGACCAGGCGACTCCAGCGGCGCGGGCCGAGAACTTCCCGAGTCACCGGGCAGCAGGCAAGCAGGAATCCTTCGAGGTTGTTGCGCAGCAATTCCCGGTACAGGCGGCTGGCTCGGGCCGGGACACCGGCAGGACGCGTGTGTCCGCGCGGGTCGCGCAGGTGGCGGGCAAAGTCGGATTGGAAGGCCTGGAAGGGCAATGGCGCGTTCATGCGGCAGCCTTCAGGACATGTTGCCGCTGGATTGCCGAAATTTGCGCCACCTCGGCACCGAGTTCGGCCAGCGTGGGGAAATTGAAATCGCGTTCGAGGCAGGTCGGCAGCGGCCCGCAGCGCGCGTACACCTCGTCAAGCAGCTCCCACACCGGGTCGATTACCCGGGCGCCGTGGGTGTCGACACGCAGCCCGTCGGGTTCTACGTGATGTCCGGCAACATGGACGTAGCAGGCGCGATGCAGCGGCAGCGCACGCAGGAACGCGCTGGCGTCGAAGCCGAAATTCCGGCTGTTTACATAGACGTTGTTCACATCGACATGCAGCAGGCAGTCGGCCTCGTCGACGATGGCTGCGATGAACGAGGCTTCATCCATATCGGCGCCGGGTGGCGCCACGTAGTAGGAGGCGTTTTCGATGCCGATGCGCATGCCGAGGATCTCCTGGGCGCGGCGTATGCGGCCCGCTACCCAGTGCACTGCGTCACCCGTGCAGGGCACCGGCAGCAGGTCGTAAAGATGTCCGTCGTCGCCGCTCCAGGCCAGGTGCTCGGTGTACAGGCCGATTCCGTGGAGGTCCATGAAACTGCGGATGGCTCGCAACAGGGATTCGTCGAGCGGACGCGGCCCGCCGAGGTCGAGCGAGAGGCCGTGGCAGACGAAGGGGTAGCGTTCGGTGTAGGCGCGCAACTGCTTTTGCGAGCGCCCACCCATTCCCGCCCAGTTTTCCGGGGCGAGTTCGAAGAAGTCGACGGCTGCCGGTACCCCGGCGTCGAGCTGCGCCAGCAGCTCGCGCCGAAAGCCCAGGCCCGCCCCGAAAGCGCGGGAGAGCGTCATGGGCGGGTCACTTCTTCTTGTCGGCGCCGCACTTGCCTTCGCCGCACTTGCCGTCCTTCTTCTTGTCCGCGGACTTCTTCTTGTCGGCCCCGCAGCTGCCGTCCTTGGCCTTGTCGGCACCGCACTTGGCATCCTTGGCCTTGTCCGCACCGCATTTGGCGTCCTTGGCCTTATCGGCACCGCACTTGGCATCCTTGGCCTTGTCGGCCTGGGCCAGCTGGTAGCCGCCGTCGAGCGGGCGCAGGGCGAACGGGTTGTCGGCGGCGCCGGCACTCGGCGCAAGGCTGAACGAGGCAGCGAGTACGGCAGCGGTGGCAATCACGGGATTTGGCTTTTTCATGGACTTCTCCTTGCTGGGTTGTGGAAGCGGCGTGCCCGCCTTCCTGCTCGGAAGGGCCGGCACCCGGCGATTCGACGGCGCAGGGGACGATTCCTTACACTCGGTTCCTGGCAGCGTTTGTCGGGCCTTCCCTATGAGCAGCGCAGCGCCAGTAGAATGAGCGAAGTTATCGCTCGCACTCACGTAATCCCATGACCGAAAAGCTCACTCCCGACGCCAAGGCCGGCGTGCTGGCCGAGGCCCTGCCCTACATCAAGCGTTTCCACGGCAAGACCATCGTGGTCAAGTACGGCGGCAACGCGATGACCGATGAGCACCTTAAGCAGTGCTTCGCCCGTGACGTGGTGCTGCTCAAGCTGGTCGGCATGAATCCCGTGGTGGTGCATGGTGGCGGCCCTCAGATCGAGAACCTCCTGTCGCGGGTGGGCAAGAAGGGTGAGTTCGTCCAGGGCATGCGGGTGACGGACGCGGAAACCATGGAAGTCGTCGAAATGGTGCTTGGCGGTCAGGTGAACAAGGAGATCGTCAACCTGATCAACCAGCACGGCGGCAAGGCGGTCGGCCTCACCGGCCAGGATGGCAACTTCATTCGCGCCAAGAAGTTGATGATGGAGAACAAGGACAACCCAGGCGACCTGATCGACATCGGACAAGTCGGCGACATCGTCTCCATCGACCCGAGCCTCATTGCGCTGCTCGACACCGGTGCCTTCATTCCGGTGATCGCGCCCATCGGGGTCGGCGAAGGCGGCGAAACCTACAACATCAACGCCGACGTCGTCGCCGGCAAGATCGCCGAAGTGCTGCGCGCCGAGAAGCTCGTCCTGCTCACCAATACACCGGGCGTGCTGGACAAGGCCGGCAACCTGCTCACCGGCATCACGCCGAAGCAGATCGACGACATGGTCGCGGACGGTACGTTGTCCGGCGGCATGCTGCCCAAGATCGGCTCCGCGCTCGATGCAGCGCGCAGCGGCGTGAAGGGCGTGCACATCATCGACGGCCGCGTCGAGCATGCGCTGCTGCTGGAAATCCTGACCGACGAAGGCGTCGGCACCCTGATCAAGTCGAAGTAGCCCGGGGAACCGCCATGAACGAGGCACGCGCCGCAAAGGTCGGCGAAAAGAAGCTGCAGATCCTGCAAACCATTGCCGAAATGCTGGAACGGCCCAGTGCCGAGAAAGTGACGACGGCGCTGCTTGCCCGCCAGCTACAGGTATCGGAAGCGGCCCTCTACAGACATTTCGCCAGCAAGGCGCAGATGTACGAAGGGCTCATCGAATTCGTCGAGTCGGGCGTGTTCTCCGTCATTTCCCAGATCGAGGCGGCCGAAGAGTCCGGCCTCAAGCAG
>CAYTFA010000121.1:0-6252 GCA_964436755.1 uncultured Rhodocyclaceae bacterium
TCTTCTGTCGCTCCTTGAGCCACTTGCCGAGCTTGGCCGTGGTCGTCGTCTTGCCGGCGCCCTGCAGGCCCGACATGAGGATGACCGCCGGCGGCTGAACGGCCAGGCTCAGGCCCGTGCCGCTGCCACCCATCAGTTCGGTCAGTTCGCGGTGAACGACCCCGACCAGCGCCTGCCCCGGGGTGAGCGATCCGATGACTTCCTGCCCGAGCGCCTTTTCCTTCACCCGGGCAATGAAATCCTTCACCACCGGAAGCGCGACATCGGCCTCGAGCAGTGCCATGCGTACCTCGCGCAGCATCTCGGCAATGTTGTCTTCGGTGAGCCGCGCCTGGCCGCGCAGGTTCTTTACGACGCGCGCGAGGCGCTGGGTGAGGTTGTCGAGCATGTGCTGAGGAGGTCAGGTTGGGGCGAAGCGAGTCGGTGTAAACTTCGCGGATGCCCGCAATTTTAGTGCATCTGCTTGCGGCCGCCCTCTATGCGGGCCTGGCGATCCACCTCTGGCGTACGCGCTGGCGCGGTCCGCTGCTCGACCGCCCAGGCGGCGGACTGGGTGCGACCGAGCGTGTGCTGCTGCTGGCGGCGCTGGTTGCCCACGCGGTTAGCCTGCGCATGGCGATCTTCGACGGCAGCAGCATGCGTTTCGGATTCGCCATCGCCCTCTCGGTGATGCTCTGGCTCGCGATCGCGCTGTACTGGATCGAGAGCTTCTACGCGCGCATGGAAGGCCTGCAGGCGATCGGCCTGCCGGCCGCCGCGGTCGGCGCCATGCTTCCCGTGCTGTTCCCCGAGGCGCACGTGCTCAACAACGCCGGATCGCCGGCGTTCCGCATGCATTTCCTGATGGCGATGCTGGCCTACAGCCTGTTCACGCTCGCGGCGCTGCATGCGCTGCTGATGGCTGCGGCCGAGAAAGGCCTGCATCGGGGCCGCATCTCGCCCCTGCTGGCAGGGCTCCCGCCGCTGCTGACCATGGAGGCGTTGCTGTTCCGCCTCATCCATGTTGCCTTTGTCCTGCTCACCCTGACCCTGCTCTCGGGCATCTTCTTCTCCGAGAGCCTGTTCGGCAAGGCCCTGACCTTCAACCACAAGACCGTCTTCGCCATCCTCTCGTGGGTGATCTTTGCCGCCCTGCTCGCCGGGCGGCACCTGCGCGGCTGGCGCGGCCGCGTCGCCCTGCGCTGGACCCTGGCCGGCTTCGCCGCGCTCCTGCTTGCCTACGTCGGCAGCCGCTTCGTGCTTGAGGTCATTCTCGGCCGCTGATGGACGAGATTCCGCTTTCGGCGCAGTTCGTCGCGCTGGCGCTGCTGCTGGTACTTTCGGGCTTCTTCGCCATGGCCGAGACGGCGATGATGGCAGCCAACCGCCATCGCCTCCGGCACCTCGCCGAGACCGGCCACGGCGGGGCGCGCCTTGCGCAGAGCCTGCTCGGCCATGTCGAGCGCCTGATCAGCATGATCCTGATCGGAAACACCCTGATCAACGCCGCGGCGGCGATGATCACCGGCCACATTGCGCTGCAATTGTTCGGCCAGGAGAAATGGGCTCTGGAAGCGGGCACCTTGTTCGTCACCTTCTGCCTGCTGGTCTTCTCCGAGATCAGTCCCAAGGTCGTCGGCGCCAACCATCCGGACTGGCTGGCGCCGCGCATCAGCTACGTGCTGGCACCGCTGCAGCGCGTTGCCTACCCGGTGATCTGGTTCGTGAACCTCTTCGTCGGCGCCCTGCTGTGGCTGTTGCGCCTGCACCCGCGGCCGGGGGAGGAGTCGCGCCAGATGAGTGCCGAGGAACTGCGCGCACTGGTGCTCGAGGCCGGCCGCTTCGTGCCCAACCAGCACCGCGCGATCCTCCTCAACCTGTTCGAGCTCGAGCAGCTTACGGTGGAGGACATCATGACGCCGCGCGGCGAAATCGAGTCGATCGATCTCGCCGCGCCGATCGAGACGATCCGGGAGCAGCTGGCGACCAGCTTCCACTCCCGCGTTGCCGTATGCGCGGGCGATCCGGCCAACATCGTCGGCGTGCTGCATCCGCGCAAGATCCTTGCCGAAGCCTTTGCCGGGCAGCTGGACCACGCCGCACTGCAGGAGCGCATGGTGGCGCCGTATTTCATCCCGGCCGCCACCCCGATCTACACGCAGTTGCAGTTCTTCCGGGAAAACCGGCAGCGGCTCGGGCTGGTCGTCGACGAGTATGGCGAGATCCAGGGCCTGGTCACCCTCGAGGACATCATCGAGGAACTGGTGGGCAAGTTCACCACGCGCCAGTCGGATTTTGGCGGCGCTCTGGTCTGGGGCCCGGACGGCACGGCGCTGGTGGATGGCGCGGCCACGCTGCGCGAACTGAACCGGCTGCTCACGCTCGACTTTCCGCTCGACGGCCCGCGCACGCTCAACGGCCTGATCGTCGAACAGCTGCAGGACATACCGGAAGCGGGGGTCGGTCTGCGGGCCGGTGGCGTCGCCATGGAGATCGTGCAAACACAGGACCGAAAAATCAAGATGGTGCGGCTTCACCGTCCCGGCCGGGAGTGATACTCTCGGCATAGTCGGCGGTAGAATGCCGCGGAATTGGCTTCGACGAGGGGCGGCGCCGGGCTGTCGGCGCCGGTAGCAGCGGCCGGACAAGGGAAATTGCAGCGGGAGCAGCCGATGGCCACAGCAGCAAAAAAAGACAAAAAGGAGGCTCCCAAGGAGTTTGACTTCTCCTGGGAGGGCAAGAACAAGGCCGGCAAGGTTACGCGCGGCGAGATTCGCGCCGCCAGCGAGGCGGCAGCGAATGCGTCTCTTCGTCGCCAGGGCATCACCGTCAACAAGCTGAAGAAGCGCAAGGTCAGTTCCGGCGGCAAGGTTTCGGACAAGGACATCACGCTGTTTTCGCGCCAGCTCGCCACCATGGTGAAGTCCGGCGTGCCGCTGCTGCAGTCCTTCGACATCGTCGGCAAGGGCACCAACAATCCGGGCCTGGCCAAGCTGCTGTTCGACATCAAGGCCGACGTCGAAACCGGTTCCAACCTGGCTTCCGCCTTCCGCAAGTACCCCCAGTATTTCGACGCCCTGTTCTGCAACCTGGTCGAGGCCGGCGAGCAGGCCGGTATTCTCGATTCCCTGCTCGACCGCCTGGCGACCTACAAGGAAAAGATCCAGGCGATCAAGTCGAAGATCAAGGGCGCGCTGTTCTACCCGATCTCCATCGTCGTCGTCGCCTTCGTCATCACCGCGGTCATCATGATCTTCGTGGTGCCGGCCTTCAAGGGGGTGTTCGCGAGCTTTGGTGGCGAACTGCCGGCGCCGACCCTGGTGGTCATTGCCATTTCCGACAACTTCGTGGCGAACTGGCACATCATCTTCGGCACGATAGGCGGCACGATCTACGGCTTCATCCAGATGTACAAGCGATCGCGGCCGATGCAGATCGCCTTCGACAAGTACGCCCTGAAGCTGCCGGTCTTCGGCGACCTCATCCGCAAGTCCGCCATCGCACGCTGGACACGGACCTTGTCAACCATGTTTGCCGCCGGTGTGCCGCTGGTCGATGCGCTCGACTCCGTCGGCGGAGCCGCGGGCAACTACGTCTATGCCCAGGCCACCTCCCAGATCCAGGCCGAAGTCTCGACCGGCTCCAGCCTGACCACCTCCATGGAAGGCTCCGGCGTGTTCCCGCCGATGGTGACCCAGATGGTCGCGATCGGTGAGGAATCCGGCCAGCTCGATTCCATGCTGAGCAAGACGGCGGACTTCTTCGAGGCCGAGGTCGATGATGCCGTCGAGGCACTGTCCAGCATGATGGAGCCGCTGATCATGGTCTTCCTCGGTGGCCTGATCGGGGGCCTGGTCGTCGCCATGTACCTGCCGATCTTCAAGCTCGGCTCGGTTGTCGGCTAAGCCGGGATTCCGCCGCACCCGATGACGGCCGCGTTCGCCGATCCGTGGGTGTTTGCGCTCACGGCCGGACTCTTCGGGCTCGTCATCGGCAGCTTTCTCAATGTCGTGATCCATCGCCTGCCGGTGATGATGGAACGCGAATGGGCCGCACAATGCGCCGAGTTGCGCGGCGAAGCGCCCGCGCCACATGAACCCTTCTCCCTGCTGCGGCCCGGTTCCCACTGCCCGGCCTGCGGCCACCGCATCGGCCCGCTCGAGAACGTTCCCGTCCTGAGCTGGCTGCTGCTGCGCGGACGCTGCAAGTCCTGCGCAAAGGCGATTTCGGTGCGTTACCCGCTCGTCGAGGCGGCGACCGGGGCGCTCTTTGCGTTTTCCGCGTGGCACTTCGGCTTCGGCCCTGCCGGCTTGGCCGCGTTCGGGCTCCTGGCGGCGCTGATCGCGCTTTGCGCGATCGACTTCGATACCCAGCTGCTGCCCGATGACATTACCCTCCCCCTTGTCTGGGCAGGCTTGGCCCTGAACGCGTTCGGCGTCTTTACCGACCTGCGCAGTGCGGTGTTCGGCGCCATCGCCGGCTACTTGCTGCTATGGACGGTGTACTGGACGTTCAAGCTGACGACCGGCAAGGAAGGAATGGGTTACGGGGATTTCAAGCTTCTCGCCGCCCTGGGCGCTTGGCTGGGCTGGCAGATGCTGCCCCTGCTGGTCCTGGCTTCCTCGCTGGTCGGCGCTGTCGTCGGCATCGGGCTGCTTGCCTTTGGCGGCCAGCGGCGCGACACGCCCATTCCGTTCGGCCCCTACCTGGCGTTGGCCGGTGCAATTGCCCTTTTCTGGGGCAAGCCGCTTACCCGCATCTATATCGGCGTCGCTGCATGAGCCGCGGGGACCCGGTCCCCTTGAAAAACCCGCCGCGCGCGCGTATCTAAGGGAAGTTTGACCCTGCGGCCGGGGCACCGGAAGGAGCCCTCGGCTATAATTTCCCACTTTGCCCGAATTCCGGAGAACGCCATGCCGATCTACGCTTATCGCTGCACCGATTGCGGCTTTGAGAAAGATGTCATGCAAAAACTCAGCGATCCGCCGCTGACGACCTGCCCTGAATGCAATGCCGGCGCTTTCGCCAAGCAGCTGACCGCCCCCGGTTTCCACCTCAAGGGCAGTGGCTGGTACGCGACGGATTTCAAGGGCGGAGGCTGCGCGGCGGCCGCCAAGAGCGACAATCCGCCGCCCTGCCAGGGCGGCACCGGCAGTTGCCCCGCCAGTTCCTGAACCGTTCGCGTGCTCAAGAAGTACTTCATCACGGGACTGCTGATCTGGGTCCCGCTGGGAATCACGGCATGGGTCCTGTCGCTGATCGTGCGCGCCATGGACCAGTCGCTGATGCTGCTGCCGCGCGCCGTGCAACCCGAGCAGCTGCTCGGCGTCTACATCCCGGGGATTGGCGCCGCGCTGACCCTGCTCGTCGTGCTGCTGACCGGCGTGGTCGCCGCCAACATCGTCGGGCAGAAGCTGGTCCTGTTCTGGGAGGGCGTGCTGGCGCGCATCCCGGTGGTGAAGTCGATCTACTACAGCGTCAAGCAGGTGAGCGACACCCTGTTCTCGAGCAGCGGCGTTGCCTTTCGCAAGGTGCTGCTGGTGCGCTATCCGCACCCGGAAGCGTGGTCGGTGGCGTTCCAGACCGGTCATCCCGCGCGTGACGTGGCCGACATGCTGCCCGACGAGCACGTCGGCGTCTTCATCCCGACCACGCCGAGCCCGGTCAACGGCTTCTTCTTCTTCGTCAGGCGCAAGGATGTCGTCGAACTCGACATGGACGTCGACGAGGCGCTGAAGTACATCGTCTCGATGGGAGTCGTCGCCCCGCCCATGAGAAATCCCAGCGGGCGAGCCCAGAATCAATAAGGCCCGCCGGGCCATCCCTTCCTCCGGAAACGTCATGCGTACCCATTACTGCGGCCAACTTGGCTCTGCCCACGTCGATCAGACCGTCACCCTCTGCGGCTGGAATCATCGCCGCCGCGACCACGGCGGCGTGATTTTCATCGACCTGCGTGATCGCGAGGGCATCGCCCAGGTGGTCTGCGATCCCGACCGGCCCGAGATGTTCAAGCTGGCGGAAGCGGTGCGCAACGAGTTCGTCCTGAAGATCGTCGGCAAGGTGCGCCGTCGTCCGGCCGGCACGGAAAACCCGAACATGACGTCCGGCGAAGTCGAGATCCTCTGCCACGAACTGGAGATTCTCAATCCGGCCGCCACGCCGCCCTTCCAGCTCGACGACGAGAACCTCTCCGAGAACGTGCGCCTGACGCACCGCGTGATCGACCTGCGCCGGCCGCAGATGCAGAAGAACCTGATGCTGCGCTACAAG
>CAYTFA010000122.1:0-6205 GCA_964436755.1 uncultured Rhodocyclaceae bacterium
GTCTGTACCAGCGAGCGGCCAAAGGCGAGAGCGCCTCCCTCGCACAGGCCCGAGAAGCCCTGCTTGCCTATGCAACGAAATACCGGGACGATCATGCTGCGGAGGTGTTCGGCTACCTGCCTTGCCCCGACACCGATGGCGACGGTGACGCCGAGGCAAACTGCGGAAATGGAAACGAGGCCGCCGTCGGACTGCTTCCCTACCGTACGCTGGGCTTGCCCGATCTGCGCGACGACTCCGGCGCATGCCTCTGGTACGCCGTCTCGGGTAGTTTCAAGAACAACCCAAAATCCACGACGTCCCGTTTGAACTGGGATGCTCAGGGCCAGTTCCGCGTGGTCGACTCGAGCGGTACGAGCCTGATCGCTCCCGATGACAGCCAGGGAGGTGCGGCGGCGGTCATCTTCGCGGTCGGCGCGGCGCTTTCCGGACAGAACCGTTCGGTCAGTTCCAGCGGGCCCTGCGGGGTTGACCCGACCCAGGTTGCCGCCTACCTCGATGGCGCCTACAGCTTCGGCACGAGCAGCACCATCAGCTTGACGCAAGGCGGAGCCCGGGACGGAAGCGGAACCACGACGAACAATGATCGGCTGGTCTGGATTTCGTCCAGAGACATTTTCGACCGCGTGGTGAAGCGCCAGGACTTCAGCAATGCACTCACCACGTCGCCCCCTGGACAGGTCAATACCCTGATCGACCGCCTGGCCAAGGGCATCGAAACCAGGTTGCAAAACGACATCTTCGGCGGTACGGCGACCAGCGTTCCGCTCAACACGGCGAGCTACACGCCGCAGCCGACCGGCGCCGCGATGGGGGATGTCGATCCGGCGACGGACGTCAGCCTTCCCCTTCCCGCCCCCGTTTATGACAACTACCTGACCAACTGGGCGGACCAGTTCCGCCTGATCCGCTGCAACAGCCTCGGCGCACCCTGCCTCGACGTCAATGGCGGCGGCACGGCGAATTGCCGCGCCGCCCTCGTCTTCGGTGGCCGCACTGCATCCGGTCAGCCGCGACCGAGTGCGCAGAAGACGCCCTCGATCGCCAACCTGGCGTACTACTTCGAAAGCGGGCTCAACCTGCTGGCCAGCGCCGGCGCATTCACCGGCACCACGACCTTCAGCGCCGGCAACACGAGCCTCGATAACGCCAGCTGCCTCGGCTACGGCACCTACGTTTCGCAGCAGGGGGATGCCGCGGCCTTCGCCTCGGGTACCGTCGCCTCCGGTGGCGGCGGCAGCCCCGTCGCCCAGGTCACCGGCGGTGCCTCCCCCGAGATCGTCCTCGGCAGCACCACCGCCGCCGCGCGGGCAGGCTGCGTCTGGTACCCGACGCCGCTTACCGTCGACAGCAGCCTGCGGCTCTATTTCACCTACCGCATCGACGCGGCGACGACGGGCACCACGGCGCGCGGCTACACGCTGACCCTGGCCGATGCCATCACCAACAGCCCCTACCTGAGCGATCCCCTGATGTGCGGCGCCGCAGGCAGCCTGCGCCTGGGCTACGCCGGGTCACCGATCTCGGGTACGGCTACCGTCGGCGGTGCCACAGCCTATCTCACCGGCCTGTCGTGGGTGCCTTCGACGCAATGGGCCACGCTCACTACCTCGGCTGCCCACGGCTTCAATGTCGGTGACACGGTGACGGTCGCCGGCGTTTCGCCCGGCGGCTACAACGGCACGTTCTCCATCCTGTCCGTGCCGAGTACTACCCGCTTCAGCTACAGCATCGCCTTCCCCGGGCCGCCCCGCGCCGGCATTGCACTGCCCAAGCTCGGGGTCGAATTTGATACCTATACCGATGCCTCGCGCAACGATCCTTCGGCGAACCACTTCGCCGCGCTGTACTGGGGTTCGGTCGGGGACAGCAGCCTCGACGCCCAGAGCCTCAGCCGCGACGGCGCCGACGACAATTACCACGGTGTCGGCGTTGCCGCCGACGGCAGCCAGCCGCTGAATCCACGCAGCCTGACGACGACGAGCGCAACCGCCACGCCATTCGCCACCATCGCCGCCGCACGCTGGAGCAGCGCCACGGGAACCGCCACCCTCACCACGTCGGCGCCACACGGCATTGCCAATGGCCAGAGGGTCGTCATCAGCGACGCCAGCGCGCTGGGATACAAGGGTACCTACCTCGCCACGGTGCCGGATTCAACGCACATCACCTATTCCCTGGCGAGCTCTCCCGGCGCCTATCCCTTTGTCGCGACCATCGCCGCCGCAAGCTGGGGTTCCGGCCTGGCCACGATTACGACCTCCGCGGCGCACGGGCTATCGACGGGGTACAGCGTCGCCATTAGCAGCGCCGCCCCCACCGGATGGAACGGCACTTATGTCGTGACGGTGATCGACGACACGCACTTTTCCTACGCGCTCGCGACGAATCCGGGTGCGTGGACCTCCGGCGGACAGGTCTCCCATCCGCTGAGTTGGATCAACTCGGCGTCATGGTCGGGGGGAATCGTCACCATCACCACTGCGGGAAGCCACAAGCTGACGACCAACCAGTACGCCACGATGTCCGGCATCTACCCGAGCGCTTACAACGGCACTTACCGCGTCACGGTGATCGACGACACCCATTTCAGCTACGCCCTGTCCAACCCTGCCACCAATCCCGGCTTCTACGTTTCGGGCGGCACCGTCGCCATGGCCGGCATGACCAGTACCGTCATGGCCGCGTCGGCCACCAACATTGCATCCGCCTTCTGGTCATCGGGCGGTACGGGCCTGGCCGTAATCACCACCGCGGCGGCGCATGGCCTCACGTCGGGCCAGACGGTGCATGTCGGCGGCGTGACGTCGGCAGGTCCCGCGACTTATAACGGAACCCACATGGTTACCGTTTTCAGCACGACGAGCTTCTATTACATCCATGCCACGGATCCGGGCGCGTATGTCGCCGGCGGCGTTGCCGCCATCGCGGCTCCCGCCGTCGCGACGATCAACTCGGCCGCGTGGTCTTCAGCAAACGGCGGCACCGCCACCGTGGGCACGGCCGCCGCGCACGGCCTCGCCACCGGCCAGCTCGTGGCGATCGCCGGGGTATCGCCCTCGGGATACAACGGAACCTATGCGATCACCGTGGTCGATGCCACGCATTTCAGTTTTGCGTTGGCCTCGAACCCGGCGGGCAGCTTCGACGCAACGAGTTTCGCCACGCCCGGCATTGCCACGGTCAAGAGCAGCGATCCCTACCTCCCCTACGGCGGCAGCATGCCCAAGGACACGGACATCCACGTGCGCGTGGATCTCAAGCGCGGTTACGACACCAGCCGCCGCCAGGCGACGATTACGATGCGCACCTATGCCGGCGACACGTTCGCGCTCGAGGGCAATTGCTCGCAGACCGACTTCAAGAATTTCGCACGCGATCTCGCCGAACTCTGCCCATTGCGGACACCCACCTTCGAGCAGAATGGCATCGTGGTGAACGATCTGGCCGGGCCGGCCCTGGGCAAGATCTATTTCGGCTTCACCACCGGGCGCAGCGCTTCGGCCGGTGATAACGAGACTATCATTATCAGAAATCTGATCCTGCGCACCCAATGATGCGAATTTGCCGCCCGGCCCTGGGCTTCTCCCTCGTCGAACTCGCGATCGTACTCTTCATCGTTTCGCTACTGATTGGCGGCCTGCTCATGCCGCTGAGCGCGCAGTACGAGGTTCGCGGTCGGCAGGAGACCGACAAAGCGCTGGCCAACATCCGCGAAGCGCTAATCGGCTTCGCCGTGGTGAATGGGAGACTTCCCTGCCCGGGAGATCCCTCGATTGCCAGTGGGACTGCCGGTGCCGGGCTCGAAGCTAGGTCAGGACTTGGACCAAGTCCGCATGATAACGTCTGCACGTTTGCCGCCGGTGTATTGCCTTGGGCAACACTTGGCCTGCCGGAGGCCGATGCCTGGAACAACAGATATACCTATCGGGTCACCGCAACCTTCAGCCGCGGCATCGACTCCGGCCCGACGCTGTTGTCCGCTTATGGCGTAGGATGCAATCTCACTAACATTGCCGACATGCCAACAAGGTGCGCATTTGCCCTATGTACGCAGGGAGATATCACGATAAAGACATCGGCCGGAGGTAGCGATCTGGCAACAGCGATTCCCGCAGTCGTTATTTCGCACGGGAGGAATGGGCTGGGTGCCTACCGGACCGACGGAACGCAAATCGCCGGCGCGGCCGGCGACGAGTTGGAAAACGCAAACGGGGACGCCACGTACGTCAGCCGTGTCGAAATCGACGACCTCGTGATGTGGATCCCGCCCGGCGTGCTGATGGGACGCATACTGGCTTCCGGCCGCTTGCCCTGACAAAACTCGGTGCGAGCCGCAGGCTAGTACCTGCCACTGCAGGATTTCACCGCGACGCTTGGGCGTAGCCGCTATATCTGTTGCCTTGTCGTTGCCTAGGTCGCTGCTGCACCCAGCCACCGGCGGAGCACGGCTCGTGTTCCCGCTTATGGCAGCCATCACAAATCCTGAACGCTGCGATCACCCGCGCCGGTAGAATCGGCAGATCGATCCGCGGGAGTTCGTCGTGGCCAGTAATTTCAGGATTGCCCCAAGCATACTTTCAGCCAACTTCGCCCGGCTGGGCGAAGAGGTCGACAACGTGCTGCGCGCCGGCGCCGACATAGTGCACTTCGATGTCATGGACAACCACTACGTGCCGAACCTGACCATCGGCCCGCTGGTGTGCGAAGCCCTGCGCAAGCATGGGGTGACGGCGCCGATCGACGTGCACCTCATGGTGAAGCCGGTGGACCGTATCGTGCCGGATTTCGCCAAGGCCGGAGCCACCTATATCACCTTCCACCCCGAGGCTTCGGATCACATCGACCGCACCATCGGCCTGATCCGCGAGTCCGGCTGCAAGCCCGGGCTGGTGTTCAACCCGGCGACGCCGCTCGACGTACTCGACTACACGCTGGACAAGATCGACATGGTGTTGCTAATGTCGGTCAACCCCGGCTTCGGCGGCCAGAAATTCATTCCCTACGTGCTCGAAAAGGCGCGCGAGGTCCGCCACATGATCGATGAACGCGGCCTGTCGGTCAGCCTAGAGATCGACGGCGGCGTCGGCCCGGCCAATATCCGCGAAGTCGCCCAGGCAGGCGTCGACACCTTCGTCGCCGGCTCGGCCGTGTTCGGCGCGGCGAAGGATACCGATCCGAACCGGTACGACACGGTGATCGGCGCGTTGCGTGCCGAACTGGCCAAAGCCTGATTCTTCAGGCTGCCCGCCGCCGGGCAGCCAGTTCCCGCTTGAATTGCGCCTTGACGGCGCCCAGGTCGGCCAGCATGGCCTCGATGTGGCGCTTGCGCTCGGTAAGCTCGTCCATCGCCTGCTCGATGCGGCCCACCAGGTAATCGAGCTGGCGGGTGTGGCCCTCGCCATGCTCGCCGTAGAGCGAAAGGATGTGCTCGATCTCGGCCAGCGACATGCCGACCGCCTTGCCGCGCAGGATCAGCCCCAGGCGGACCTTGTCGCGCCGGGTGTAGGCTCGGCCGCCGTTGATGCGCCGCGGCGCCAGCAGCCCCTTGTCTTCGTAGAAGCGGATCGCACGCAGCGAAATGCCGTGCTCCTTTGCCAGCTCGGTGATGCCGAACATCTCGGCATCGAGGTCGGGACTCGGAGCTTTCGAACGGCGGGCAGGTGCTTTCATCGAGCCATCCTAGCAAGCCGTGATTACGTTTTCAAGATAAATATCTCCTTAACGTCGTCCTGTTGACGTTAACGTAACGTCCGGGTAGGATGTTCCGCATCGAGCCGGGCCCGACCGGCCGTCCGCGAGGAGACATGCGATGAATCCGCCCCCGGCCGGCGAGGCCTTTTCCCGCTACGCCAGCGTGCTGCGTCCCGGCCTCTTCGCCGGCGAAACGCACTGGGTGACCGGCGGCGGCAGCGGCATCGGCCGCTGCGTCGCCCATGAACTGGCCGAGCTCGGCGCCACGGTGATCCTCAGTGGGCGCACGGCGGAGAAGCTCGATCGCGTCGCCACCGAGATTGCAGAGGATGGCGGCCGTGCCGAGGCCCAGCCCTTCGACATCCGCGACGAGGACGCCGTGCGCGCCGCGGTCAAGGCCGTCGTGGCCCGCCACGGTCGCATCCACGGCCTGGTCAACAACGCCGGCGGGCAGTTCCCGGCGCCGCTGATGGCGATCGGCAAGAAGGGCTTCGAGACCGTGCTGGCCAAC
>CAYTFA010000123.1:0-6195 GCA_964436755.1 uncultured Rhodocyclaceae bacterium
GGCCCGCGACATAGGCCGCGCTGCCGAAGAATACGGCATGGCCGAAAGACAGCAGGCCCGTGTACCCCAGCAGCAGGTTGAAGGCGCAGGCGAACAGGGAGAAGCAGAGGATCTTCATCACCAGCACCGGGTAGATGAAGAACGGCGCCACCAGCCCGAATGCCAGCAGTCCGAGATAACCGATCGCCCCCCTGCTCATTTTTCCTTCCCGAACAATCCGGCCGGCCGGATCATCAGCACGATGGCCATGATGATGAAGACAACGGTCGACGAGGCCTCCGGATAGAAGACCTTGGTCAAACCTTCAACTACCCCAAGGCCAAGGCCAGTCAGGATCGAGCCCAGGATCGAGCCCATGCCGCCGATGACGACCACGGCGAAGACGACGATGATGAGGTTGGACCCCATGAGCGGGCTTACCTGCAGGGCCGGCGCAGCCAAAACGCCGGCAAACCCGGCCAGGGCAGCGCCGAAGCCATACGTGAGCATGACCATGAGGGGAACGTTGATGCCGAACGCCTGGGTCAGTTGCGGATTCTCCGTCGCCGCACGCAGATAAGCGCCGAGTTGGGTCTTTTCGATCACGAACCACGTGGCGAAGCATACGGTCAGCGAAGCGACGATCACCCAGGCGCGATACTTGGGAAGAAACATGAAACCAAGGTTGAACGCGCCGGAAAGCTGATCCGGTATCGAATAGGGCTGGCCGGACACGCCGAAGATGTTGATGAAGAGCCCTTCCAGTACGAGGGCCAGGCCAAACGTCAGCAACAGCCCATACAGGTGGTCAAGCTTGTACAACCACTGCAGCATGGTGCGTTCGATTACCACGCCAATCGCCCCCACGCACAGCGGGGCAGCGAGCAGGGCCACCCAGTAGTTCATCTCGAGGTAGGTCAGGCCCAGCCAGGCCGCGAACGCACCCAGCATGTAGAGCGCGCCATGGGTGAAGTTGATGATGTTCAGCATGCCGAAGATCACCGCCAGGCCGAGGCTCAGCATGGCGTAGAACGAACCATTGACCAGGCCCAGCATCAGCTGGCCCATGAAGGCCTGGATGGGTATGCCGAAAATCTCGTTCATTTCTCTGCGGACAAGTTCAATGGAACGCGGCGGCGCGGCTGCCCGCGCCGCCGCCAGTCGTCACTTCTTGACCATCGCGCACTTCGACAGGGAGAGTGGCTGGAACGCCTCTTCAGCCGGGATCACCTTCTTCAACTGGAAATAGTCCCAGGGATACTTCGAGTCCTCCGGCTTCTTCACCTGCATCAGGTACATGTCGTGAACCATCCGCCCGTCGGCGCGGATATAGCCGCCCTTGGTAAAGACGTCGTTGATCTTGGTCTTTTTCAGCGTGGCCATCACCGCATCGGCGTCGTCCGTGCCGGACGCCTCCACCGCCTTGAGGTAGGTCAGCGTCGCCGAATACACCGCCGCCTGATCGAAGGAAGGCATGCGCTTCATCTTTTCGAAGAAGCGGCGACCGAACTTGCGCGTCTCGTCGTTGGAATCCCAGTACCACGCGTCGGTCAGCATCATGCCCTGGGCGGTCTTCAGGCCGAGGCTGTGCACGTCGGAGATGAACATCAGCAGGCCGGCCAGCGTCTGGTTCTTGGTCAGGCCGAATTCGTTGGCCGCCTTCACCGAGTTGATGGTGTCGCCGCCGGCATTGGCCAGGCCGATGATCTGCGCCTTGGACGACTGCGCCTGCAGCAGGAATGACGAAAAGTCCGACGCGGACAGCGGATGACGTACTGCGCCCTTCACTTCGCCACCGGCGGCCTTGACCACCGCGGCGGTATCGCCTTCCAGGGCATGGCCGAAAGCGTAGTCCGCGGTCAGGAAGAACCAGGTCTTGCCGCCGGTCTGCACGATCGCCTTGCCGGTGCCATTCGCCAGTGCATAGGTGTCATAGGCGTAATGCACCGTATAGGGGTTGCATTCCTCGTTGGTCAGCGCCTTGGTGGCCGCGCCCGTGTTGATGAAGACCCGCTTCTTCTCGTTGGCCACCTTGGCCACGGCGATCGCCACCGACGAGGTAGGCACATCGACGATCATGTCCACGCCCTGGGTATCGAACCACTCGCGGGCCTTGGCGGCGCCGATGTCCGGCTTGTTCTGGTGGTCGACGAAGACAACCTCGATCGGCTTGCCGAAAACCTTGCCGCCAAAGTCGGCCACGGCCATCTTTGCCGCCTCTACCGAGCCGGGGCCGCCGATGTCGGCATAGAGGCCGGCCATGTCATTCATCACGCCTACCTTCACCATGTCGCCGGAAAGCTTGCCGGTCTTGGCCTTGGCGGTTTGCGCCTGAGCGTGTGCGCCGAGAGCGGCCAGTGCCACCGCGGTCAGGGTTACCAGAACTTTGCGATTCATGTCGTCTCCTCCGAATAAGCGCAGCATTCAATTCCACTCCGGCCGCCTGTCTGCGCAATGCTCAGACGCCGAGATACTCCTGCAGCAGATGTTGCTTGGATTCCAGTTCGCCCTGCGCGATCTCCGCCGCCACCTGGCCATGCTCCACGACATACATACGGTCGGCCAGCGGAGCGGCAAAGCGGAAGTTCTGCTCGACAAGGATGACCGTGTAATCCCTTTCCTTGAGTTTGCGAATGACCTCGCCGAGTTTCTGCACGATCACCGGCGCGAGGCCCTCGGAAATCTCGTCCAGCAACAGCAGCCGAGCGCCGGTCCGCAGGATGCGCGCCATCGCCAGCATCTGCTGTTCGCCTCCCGACAGGCGCGTTCCCTGGCTGTGCCGCCGCTCCCTGAGGTTGGGAAACATGTCGTAGATCTCATCGAGGTCGAGGCCGCCGCTACCCACCTTGGGCGGTAGCAGCAGATTTTCCTCGCACGAGAGGCTCGCATAGATGCCGCGCTCCTCGGGACAGTAGCCTACTCCGAGTTGCGCAATGCGATGGGTCGGCTGGTTGATGACTTCCCGGCCGTTGAGCATGATCGATCCGGTGCGCCGGCCCGTCAGGCCGAGTATCGCGCGCAGCGTGGTGGTGCGACCGGCGCCATTGCGCCCGAGCAGCGATATGCACTCTCCGCGCCGTACCGTGAAATCCATGCCGTGGAGGACGTGCGACTCGCCGTAGAACGCATGCAGGTCGGTTACGCGGAGGTATTCGGTGGCCATGGTCAATGCCCGCCTGGCGACGCCAGTTGGTCGGCCTCGCTGCCCATGTACGCTTCGATGACCAGGGGATTCGCCGCGACCTCGGCATACGGCCCTTCGGCGAGGACGGCGCCGCGCGCGAGGACCGTGAGCGTGTCGGAAATTCCGGCAACGACCTTCATGTTGTGTTCGACCATCAATATCGTTCGATTGGCCGAAACCTTCTTGATCAGTTCCATGACGCGCGCCACGTCTTCGTGCCCCATGCCCTGCGTCGGTTCGTCGAGCAGCATCAGTTCGGGATCGAGCGCGAGCGTCGTCGCGATTTCGAGCGCGCGCTTGCGCCCGTAAGGCATCTCGACGGTCACCATGTCGGCCTGGGATTCGAGCCCGACCGCAGTCAGAAGTTCCAGGGCGCGTTCGTTGAGCACGTCCAGCGTCCGCTCCGGCTTCCAGAAATGGAAGCTGTTGCCGAGCTTGCGTTGCAGCGCAACACGAACATTCTCCAGCACCGTCAGGTGCGGGAAGACCGCGGAAATCTGGAAGGATCGAACGATGCCGCGGCGCGCAATCTTCTGCGGGCTGTCGCGCGTGATGTCCGTGCCGTTGAAATGGATCGAACCTCGCGTCGGCTCGAGGAACTTGGTCAGCAGGTTGAAGCAGGTGGTCTTGCCAGCGCCGTTAGGGCCGATCAGCGCATGAATGTGCCCGCGCCGCACCTTGAGGTCTACGCCATTGACCGCCACAAATCCGCGGAATTCCTTGACGAGACCGGATGTCTCGAGAATGAAGTCGTCGGCCATTCAGCTCTTTTCGTTGGGGCATTGGAGCGCCGCCCTGCGGCGCCCTCGTCTCTCTCCTGAGGCGATTATGCATCAATCCATAGGTCAGCGATGCTTCCATTCAGGCTTGCGCTTGGCCATGAACGCGTCGATGCCGGCGCCGGCATCCTCGGCCATCATGTTGCACGCCATGGTCTCGGTAGCCAATTGGTAGGCGCCGTCGAGGCCCATTTCCAGCTGCCTGTAAAACAGCCGCTTGCCCATGCCGACGGCTACCGCCGACTTGGCGCAGATGGAGTCGGCGAGCCTGGCAACCTCGGAATCGAGGTCGGCAAGCGGCACTGCACGGTTTATCAGCCCGCGCCGCTGCGCTTCGGCGGCATCGATGAAATCGCCGGTAAGCAGCATTTCCATGGCCTGCTTGCGTCCCATGGCACGCCCGAGGGCAACCGAGGGGGTCGAACAGAAGAGGCCGACGTTGATGCCGGAAACGGCAAAACGCGCTTCCTCGGCGGCGACAGCGAGGTCGCACATGGCAACGAGCTGGCAGCCGGCGGCCGTGGCGATGCCATGCACGCGGGCGATCACCGGCTGCGGGATTTCGGTCAAGGTCTGCATCATGCGGCCGCATTGCTTGAACAGCTTCTGCATGTAGGCCTTGGCATGATTCGCGCGCATCTGCTTGAGATCGTGGCCTGCGCAGAACGCCTTTCCCGCCCCTGCAATCACCACCACGCGCACCGCCGGATCGGCCGCGATCGCGTCCAGCGCGGCTTGCAGCTCGGTCAGCAATTCCTCGGAAAGGGCGTTGTACTGGTCGGGCCGATTCAGCGTGAGCGTGGTCACGCCCTGGCGGTCATCGCGCCTCAGAAAGCCCATACGGGATTCGGGTGCATTCATGCGGGTCTCCTTGCTCTGCGCCGGAACAGCGTGGAATTGTGCATCAGTCGAGGGCGGACGGGTCATTCGATCGCGTTGGTGGATTTCGCCTTCTCGCGCAATACGTACTTCTGGATCTTTCCCGTGGAAGTCTTCGGCAGCGCCTCGAAAATGAACTTCTTCGGCACCTTGAAGCGTGCCATGCGCTCGCGGCAGAACTCGGTCAGCTCCTCGGCCGTGACGCTCGCGCCTTCCCTCAGTTCGATGAACGCACAGGGCACTTCGCCCCATTTCGGGTCCGGCGTCGCGACCACGGCGGCCCCCATCACGGCCGGGTGCCGGTAGAGCGTGTCTTCCACCTCGATCGACGAGATGTTTTCGCCGCCCGAAATGATCACATCCTTGCTGCGATCCTTGATCTTGATGTAGCCGTCGGGCTGCATCACCGCCAGGTCGCCGGTGTGGTACCAGCCGCCGCGGAACGATTCCTCGGTCGCTTTCGGGTTCTTCAGGTAGCCCTTCATGACGATGTTGCCGCGGAACATGATCTCGCCCATGGTCTCCCCATCCCACGGCACGGGCTGCATGGTCTCCGGATCCATCACGGTCACCCCTTCCTGGCAGTGGTAGCGGACGCCCTGCCGCCCGTTGAGGCGCACCTGCTCGTCGAGTGGCAAATCGAGCCATTCCGGATGCTTGGCGCAGACCGCCGCGGGTCCGTAGGTTTCCGTGAGACCGTAGACGTGGGTGATGTTGAAGCCGATCCTGTTCATGCCTTCGATCACGGCCGCGGGCGGCGGCGCTGCGGCCACCAGCGCCGAGACCTGGTGGTTGATTCCCTCGCGCCAGGCGGCCGGGGCGCTTACCAGCATCGAGTGCACGATGGGCGCACCGCAGTAGTGCGTCACCTTGTGTTCGCGGATCGAGTCGAGGATCAGCTTGGGGTCGACGCGGCGCAGGCAGACGTTGGTTCCCGTGTTGGCTGCGACGGTCCACGGAAAGCACCAGCCGTTGCAGTGGAACATCGGCAAGGTCCACAGGTAGGTCGCATGCGGCGGCATTCCCCAGGAGACGATGTTCGACAGGGCGTTGAGATAGGCGCCGCGATGGTGATAGACGACTCCCTTCGGGTTGCCCGTGGTACCGGACGTGTAGTTCAGGGAAATCGCATCCCACTCGTCGGCCGGCGGACGCCATGCGTAGTCGGGATTGCCGCCGGCAAGCAGCGCCTCGTACTCGGTCGTGCCCAGCCGCTCGCCGGGACCGGTGTATTCGGGGTCATCTACGTCGACCACCACGATAGGGCGCCCAAGCTGCTCCAGCGCCCGCTTTACCGTCACCGACTACTCGCGATCGGTGATCAGCACCTTGGCCTCGCCGTGCTGCAGCATGAAGGCGCTGGACTCTGCATCC
>CAYTFA010000124.1:0-6151 GCA_964436755.1 uncultured Rhodocyclaceae bacterium
GGAAGACGCGGCCGTTCGACTGCAGGCTGCCAAGCAGGGTTGACGGATTCGGGCCGACCACCCTGTTGAGGACGGCACTCTGTGCGTTCTGCTGGATGAAGCGCACGGTTTCGCCGGCGTCGATGGAGAACCCCTGCCAGTTCAGGATCGTCCCCGGCGCATTGGTGATCGACATCAGCCGCCCGGCCTGGCTGACCGAGGCGCTGCCGGCTCCCACCTTCGGACCGACTGGCAGGGCCGCCGCTGCCGTAGCGTCGAGAGCTGCCAGCGCGACGACCAGGCGGCGCAGACGTGTTCCGTGGTTCATCGCCGTCCCCTTCAGAAATTCACCTGCAACGCGACGTGCAGGCGGCCCCTGCCCGCGGCCTGGCTTGCTGTCCCGTGCTGTACCCGCGCCGCATCCACCGACAGCGCAAACTGCCTCGGCAATTGCATGCGAGCGCCTATGCCCCAACTGGCGATTGCTTCCCGCGCCAGTTCGCCCGGTTGCGCCTGGTTGCGGCGCAGTTCGCCGTAATCGACGAATGCCAGGGGCTTCACCTCGGCGCCACCGAGTACCTGCCCCGGTCCGTGTAGTTCGAGGCCGACGCGGGTGCCGGTGTCACCGGCGATCTGCCGCTCGTCGAAGCCGCGCACGCTCTGTGCGCCGCCGAGCCCGAACTGTTCGCCGGGAACCAAAGGGTTGCGCGCCTGCTGGCCGGATACGGCGGCGCGCACCAGCCAGCCACTGCCAACCGGCTCCGCGTGCGATGCGTTGAAGCGCCAGAGAAGATAGTGCGCGTCGGCGCCCAGCCTGGCCTGGGCCAGGGTCGCGTCGTCGCTGCGCGACCCGCCGGGGAAGCCGTGCACCGCCGTCAGGGCGAAGGTCGTGGTTCCGATCTCGCCCGAGTAGGCCACGCTCAGCGGATGCACCGTGTAGTCCGGTACGAGCGACGCCCCGCCGCCAAAGGTGACGCGGTTGCGGAAATCGCGATAGTCGATCCCGGCCGCCAGCTGGTGGCGATAGGCGCCGATACGGTCGAGGGACAGCGCGACCCGGGCGCCGGCGACGGTACCCTTGCCGGCGACATCGAACAGGCCGGCCACTGTTCCGCTGCTGACGTCGGAGTGTCCGACGTATGCATCGATGGCGAGCGACTGCTCCGGGACGGGGAGGCGGTAGCCGAGTCCCCAGAACGAAGCGGCGGAGGGCTTTTCTGCCGAGACCACATATTGCGCCGTCAGCGTATCGAAGCGGCCGCTGATGTCGGCATGGCGCAGGCCGACGCCGATGCGGCGCCTGCCTGTCGCCGCAGTGCCGGTATCATCGAGCGAGACGAACCGCGTCAGCGGATCCTCGCCGGTGCCGACGATGCGCACGCGCCTGAGGTCCTCGCGTGCGCCCGGAAGGATTTCGACTGCAGCCTTCAGCGCCGGATTCTCATTCACCACGTCGAGGGCATGCCCGAGCCGATCGAAATCGATGGGCTGGCCGGGTTCGAGCATGGGAAACGACTGGCGCAGGCGCTGCGGGTCGAAGAATGGGGGCGGCACGACGTCGACCGATTCGACGAAGGGTTCCACTACCGCGATGCGGACCACGCCCGCATCGAGTTCCTGCTCGGGCAGCCGCACCACGACACCGCGGTAGCCGCGTGCGGCATAGGCGGCGCGCAGCGCTTGCAGCGCCCGCTCGAGGTCGCCGAATTCGCGCCGGGGCCCGGCATGGGGCGCAAGCACTTGTTTTATCGTCCCGGCATCGAGCAGCGTCGCGCCGCCGACCTGGAATTCGCGGATCTCGAATTGCAGCGCACCGGCGCCTTCCGCGAATGCCGCACCCGCCCAAAGCGACGACGCGAGGAGCAGGGAACCGAACGCCGCGGGCCATGATCTGCCGACGTCCGGAAAACGGGAAGCACGGGGACGGCGGACTCGGGCGATGCGCATTTGCGGACGGGGCGACGACGGGGTTGGGGGCAGTTGCCCGACGGCATGGCCGGGCATTGTTTTCTCCCCCGGGAGGCTAGCAAGCGGCCTCCCACAAACGCCTCACAAATACTGCGCTGGCCCCGTTCAGGATTTCACGCCGGACCCTGCGGGCGTCCGGATACAGCGCACAATCGCTTTCGGATCAGGCCCTTGCCGCCTGAAGCCGGGCTGCGAGCAGTTCGATTTCCGCCGACAGGGGTGCGCCGAGGTTGGACAGCGCCACGCGGCGAAAGCGTCGATAGGCCGCCAGGCCGTCCGCGTAGCGGCCGCGCTCGAGGCACAGGCGCATCAGGAACGTGGTCAGCGCTTCGCTATAGGGGTCGACCTCCACGGCATGCTCGAGCAGCAGCATCGCCTGGTCGACCTGGCCCGCCCCCTCCAAGCGTCGTACCGCGGCGCCCAGGGTCCTTGCCAGGCGGGCGCGCCAGTACTCGCGGCGCGGTAGCACCCAGGCCGCACCGTCGCCCGCAAGCAGGTCGCCACGATACAAACGTACGGCAGCCTCGCCGAGAACGGCTATATCCGCGGCACCGGCCGCTTCCTCCAATTCGCCCAAGCGCCGGTCGAGCTCCGCGGTATCGATCCTGCACTGTGACGGATCGAGGCTGAGCGCACCGTGCTCGATGCGGAAGACATCGCGTCCGAAGGTGGTTCGCAGGCGCGAAAGAGTCGTCTCCAGTGCATGGCGTGCCGCATCACCTTCGGAATCCGGCCACAGCCATTCCGCGACGCGTCCCATGGGTTGCGGCACCGGTGCCGTGGCGGCCAGAAGCTTGACCACCTCGAGCTGCCGGTGCTTGCTCTTGCCGCGCGAAGGCAGCGGCCTTCCCTCGATCAGAATCTCGAAACCGCCCAGGCTGCGCACGCCAAGCGGCCAGGGCCAGGCGTCGGGGGCGTCGGGCGGCGGTGCGAGGCGGAAGAAGCGGATCACTGCGGTCACCGCTTCCGGCTCGATGCCGTGGGCAAGAGCCAGCGCGCACAACGGCTGCAGTATCTGCGGCACGGCCCCCCATAGAAAGCCTTCGCTCTCGCGGCCAAGGCAGCCGAATGCGGACTCGAGCAAGGGCAGTGCGCGATCGTTCCCGCCGGCACTCAACCAGTACCAGGCTTCGAGCAGGTCGGCATGGATCGCGCCCGAGGCGTAGCGCATGTTGCCCGCCATGAGCCGCAGCGCCGCGATGCGGCGCAAAAGGTCGTCATCCCCGCGCAATGCCGCGGCAATGCAGGCACCGACCTCGCTCCACAGTTCGTAGGCGGAGCCGCCAAATCCGCGTCCGGCGTCCCGTGCGCGGCTGGCGAACTCCGCCGCCGCGGCGGAATCCCCGCTCCATGCGGCCACCCATGCCTGCACCACGTGCAGGTGCCCGGCCTGATTGTAGTAACCCGGCGGCGTGATCGATGCAACGCGTGCCAGCACGCCGCGCGCCACGTCGAGCTCGCCCTGGAGCAGCCGGCTGCCCGCGTACTGGAGTGCGTAGTGGCCGTCCATCAGCCGGAAGCCGGTGTCCTCGGACGCCTGCCGCGCCATGCCGAAGGTCTTAGCCAGCGCGTCGCTGTCATTGCGCACGAGTTCGTCGAACAGGGTCAGGAAGAAGGCCAGATAGCGCTGGTAGCTGGGTATCCGGTGTGACTCGAGCAGCCCGTCGAGCAGGCGGCGCAGAGCCGTGATGCGCCGGTACTGCCCGGAGAAGAACCAGTGGATCGCCATCCATACCGCCAAGCGCACCTTCATCTCCGGGCTCACCTCGAGGCTCAATGCCTCGAGCGAGCGACGCTCCCAGAGTTCGACCGCCGGGTGGCCGGGGTCTGTGGTGGTAAGCCCGCTGAACATCCCCAGTGTGAGGTGGGCGCGCAGTTCGACATCCTGCAGCTCGGCGAAGTCACGTTCGACATCGCCGATGCGGCCGAGGAAGTCCTTGAGCGATTCGCGAGCGATCCCGTTGAACGAGTAGGAGACGACGATCATGCTCAGCGCGACGAAGCGGAACTGCAGGTTGCCCGTCGCCGAAAAAGCGTCATAGGCCTTGAGGAAGGCGTCCCGCGCCCGCCCGGTGTCGGTGACGTTGAAAGCCAGGCCCAGCCAGTAGTTGTGCCACGGGCTGCGCTCCTGTTCCGGGATACGGCCGATCCAGCGCCCCAGGGTCTGGTGCCGCGCACCGGCAAGCAGCGCATCCGCGCGTCGCGCCACGTGGTCCGCGACGTAGGCGATGGCGCCGTGCTCGAGGGCAAGTTCGATGGCCTCGTCGACGCTGCCATCGGCCTCGAGCAGTGCGATGCACTGGTCGACCCATGCCGCGCGCTGCTGCGCATCGACCTCTTCGAGCGCGCGCTCGCGCAGAAACTGCCGGAACAGCGGATGCAGGGAGAACTGCCGCCCGGGGTACTGGTAGATCAGCGCACCCTGCGTCGCCAGCCGGCTGAGGGTTTCGTCGGCATCGGCGCTCCGCGCAAGCCGGGTTCCCCATTCCGTGCGGAAATAGGGAAGGAAGCAGATCGAGAGCAGGGTTTCGCGTTCAGCCGCACTCAGCGCGGAAAACACTTCGGCCGCAAGGTAGCCGGTAACCAGCCGCGATATCTCCTCGAGGCGCGATGCTGCCTCAGGCCTTCGCCGCAGCCATGAAGCGACCAGCGCTATTCCGGCAGCCCAGCCGTGCGTGTAGTTGAACACCGAATCGCGGATATCGGTCGCACGCGCCGCGTCGATCCCCAGCCGGCAAAGAAGCGCCTGCGTCTCGTCCGGCGAAAACGACAGACGGTCGGCGTCGAGCACGTGCATCTGGCCATGCGCCAGCAGGCGCGTGCAGCCCTCCGGAGGCAGGCTGCGGCTAAGCACGAGGCAGCGCGCACCGGCGGGCATTTCCTCGCTGAAGAGTTCGAGGAACGCACGGAAGTAGCCGGCATCCTGGCATTCGTGGGCATCGTCGAGGACAACGCTGGCGCCGTTGGCCGCGACCCCGGCAAGCGAGCGCAGGAACAGCCTCAGGTAGCCCTGCAGCGCGGGAAGGTGCTCGCGCAATAGTTGCGGCGGCTGCCAGTCGGCCGGAGCCACACCGCTGGCAACCAGAGCCTGCCGGCAGTAATGCAGAAAGCTCGCCGGGTCGCCATCGGCCTCATCCAGACGAAGCCAGGCAACCCTCGCAGGGCGCGTTTCCGCGTACTCGAGTCCGAGGCTGGTCTTTCCACTTCCTGCAGGTGCGACTATCCATATCAGGGGCCAGGTGCCGGAATCAAGTTCGGCAACCAGGTCCGCCCGTCCGATGAGCGTCGCCTGCGGTCGCGTCACCTTGGCCAATACAGTTGTCTCGACGGGCATATTTCCATTATGCCGGCTGCGCGCCATTGCCGGCACGACGGAAGTCTCGGCGGGACGGATATATAATCCCCCCCGGTCGTCGGGAGAGCGCGAAGCCTTCCGGCCTCGCCGCCGAAGGCGCAACCCCCAGGAACCGCTCAGGCAAAAAGGGCCGACGACGCAGCAAAAATCTGGAGAGCGGCAGTTCGCGGATGTTCGCGCGGCCTGCCCGCCGACGGAGTAAATCTCTCAGGCGCCAAGGACAGATGGGGACAACGCGGGCCATCGCCCGCGCCCGCTCGACCCACGTCCGAGGATCGCCATGCCGCTGCGCACCCCGCTCTACTCCTCCCACCTCGCTGCCGGCGCCAAGATGGTCGATTTCGCCGGCTGGGAGATGCCCATCCACTACGGCTCGCAGATCGAGGAGCACCACGCGGTGCGCCGCGACGCGGGCATGTTCGACGTCTCGCACATGTGCGCGCTCGACCTGGCCGGCCCCGATGCCACGCGCTGGCTGCGCCGCCTGCTGGCCAACGACGTCGCCAAGCTGACGACGCCGGGCAAGGCCCTCTACTCGTGCATGCTGGACGAGTCTGCGGGCGTCATCGACGACCTCATCGTGTATTTCTTCACGCCGGAGCGTTTCCGCATCGTGGTCAACGCCGGCACCGCCGACAAGGACATCGCCTGGATGCGGCGGCAACTCGCCGGTCACGAGGCGACGCTGACCCAACGCCGCGAAGGCGCGGTTGCCGTGGCCATGATCGCCGTGCAGGGCCCGCAGGCGCGGCAGCGCTGCTGGGCCGCGCTGCCGCAGTTGCGCGCAGCGAGCGAGCCGCTGGGCATCTTCCAGGGCGCCGCAGTGAAGTCGGCGCAAGGCGACTGGCT
>CAYTFA010000125.1:0-5043 GCA_964436755.1 uncultured Rhodocyclaceae bacterium
TGGCCAGCTTGAGGTAGATCGACAGCGGCGTGTCGAGGTCGGCGAAGGTCTCGAGGGTCACCGGAATGCGGTTGTAGCCCTCCGCCGCCAGGCGGTTGAATTCGATTTCAGTCATGGAAAGCTCCGTGAAGCGGTACTGCGACGACAATGCGCGGGCCGGTGGCTCCGGCGCGGGGAAGGATCAGCGGCGCGTGAGCGCGAATGCGGGCCAGGGCCGCCAGGGCCAGGCCTCCGCCCCGAGGGCGTGTTTCCTTGTCGTGTGCAGGTTGCGGTGGAGCATTGGGATCAAGCGGTCCTTCGTGATTCGTTGCCGAGAATGCGTTGCGCCGCCTCGGCGAGCGACGTGACTATAGCATCGCAATCGATTCCCTGCACGTCCTCGCCCTCGTTGTAGCCGTAGGGCACGATGAACACCGGGCAACCGGCAGCGCGTGCGGCCTGCGCGTCGTGGCGCGAATCCCCGATGTGGAGGTTTTGTGCTGGATCGCTGCCCATGCGGGCGCAGGCATGCAGCAGGGGCAGCGGATGGGGCTTCTTCTCGGGCAGGGTATCGCCCGAGACGGCGAACTCGAACCAGGGTGCGAGACCCGTCGCGGCGAGCAGTGGTTCGGTGAACGCCGCGGCCTTGTTGGTGATCACCGCGAGGCGCAGCCCGGCGTCGCGAAATGTGGCCAGGCCCTCGAGTACGCCGGGAAATACGCGCGAGCGACGCCCGTTCTCGACGGCATAGTGGCGACGGAAGCACTCCTGTGCCTGCGCGAGGTCGGTTCCGGCGGCGCCCGGCAGACAGCGTTCGACCAGCTTCGGGATGCCGCGCCCGACGTAGGCAGCGACGGTGGAGAGGTCGAGCTCCGGGCGGCCCAGTTCGCGCAACATCGCATTGGCCGCAGCGGCAAGGTCGGGTACGGTGTCGAGCAGCGTCCCGTCGAGGTCGATGGTTAGCGAGCGGATTGCAGACATCATTCGACGATAGCATGCGGCGGCGGGCGCCGCCGCATGCACCTTCAATGCAGGCATATTGAGGCTTTATCGGATATCGCCCACCGCCGGGTGCGTCAGAATTCGAATTCGACCTGGGCCCTGAAGGCACGATCCGGCGCCGCTGGCGAGTTGCCAACCAGCACCGCCGCGTTGTACTTGATGGCCTGGCCCGATCCAAGGCGCACCTTGCCGAACACCGCAGGACCGACGGTATGGGTGCGGTCATCCCTGGGAAGCCAGGCATTCCACTTGCCCAGCTCGCCAAAGCCCTGGAGACCGAACTCGAATTCGGGATGCCAGCGGTACTTGGCCTGCCACTGGTACTGGAACTGGGTATCGTTCGCGAAATCGGCGCGGTAATTTCGCTGGAAGAGCAGGTTGCCGTTCAGTTGCAGTTTGCCGAATTCGGTCTGGAACAAGGGCCCCCAGCGTACTTCCCATCCTTCGCTGCGATCCTTCGGGCGCTCGATTTCGACGAGAAAGCCGACGTCGATCGGGTACTTGCCGGTTTCGGTGAGCTGGAACTTGTTTTCCCATTCGATCGCGTCGTACTTGGTAGGCTCATCATTCGCACGCTTGTATTTCACATAGAGTTCGGTGAACCACCATTCCTTTGCACCATAGCCGTAGCCGATGCTGTATTCGGATTCGCGCGGATCATCGCCTTTGCGCGCCGAACCCATCTTGAACTCGATTTCGCGCTCGCCATATTCGACGGTAGGCGTGTGCACATAGTCGGCCGGCCCTGCTGCGGCCAGGCGCGGCAACAGCAGCGCAGCCGCCAGCAGCGGGAGCAGTCGTTTCATTCCGGGGTTCCCTTCTTCAACTGGCCGCCACGGCGACGGTCGGGCGGATGCGCACGAGGCGCATCGCTGTAACGACGAGCGCTATCGTCGCCAGGTAGAACACGACCTGGATGCCGGAAGGCATCGCTTCATAGCCGATCAAGGCATGCAGCAGGCGTCCCGTTACCGACGAGTTTTCGATCAGCCACGAGGAATCCCATGCCGGTGTGACGAGGCTGGGCAGCAGGTCTGCCTGGACCAGGAAGCGCGCCATCTGGCTGGCCATCGCCGCAGCGAGCAGGAGAATCAGGGCGCTCGTAGCGGTAAAGAACATGCGGGCCGGAATGCGCACGAAGCCCGCGTAGAGGGCCAGTCCGGCACTGGCCCCGGCCAACAGGCCGAGCGCGCCACCGCCGAGCACGGCGAGCAGGCTTTCCTCGCCTCCAGTGGCGATTCCGTACAGGAACAGCACGGTTTCCGATCCTTCACGCAGTATCGCCAGGGTGACCACCAGGGCTAGCGCAGACATCTCGCGTTCGCCCGATACCAGATCGCGCCCAAGCTGGCGGGCTTGCCCGGCGAGTTCCGCGCCGTGCCGCGCCATCCAGATGTTGTGCCACGCCAGCATGAAGGCCGCCAGTCCAAGCACGGCGGCGTTGAACAACTCCTGCCCTGCGCCTTCGGCGAATTCGGCGATGCGCCCGGCGAGCAGGGCAACGACGAGCGAACCGGCCACGCCGGCACCGATGCCGGCCAGTATCCATTGCCGGCGCTGCGGAAGCGTACGCGTTGCCGCTGCCACGATGCCGACGATCAGGGCAGCCTCGAGGGTTTCGCGAAATACGATGATGGCTGCTCCCAGCATGACCATTTACTCCGCGACGAGGGCGCCTTGCGCCGTCTTTTCGTGAAATTCACCGAAGAACGGATAGCGACCGGGTGCCAGGGGGCCGACAAAAATGCTGGCCCTGGCGCCGGGCTGGACCACCTTTTCCCGGTTGAGCGCGTGGCTTTCGAATTCCTCGGGCGTGGCGTCGGTGTTATGGACCACCAGCTTGATCTTCTGTCCCGCCGGAACCTTGAGCTCGGCGGGCTCGAAGCGGTGGTTGCGGATGGTCAGGGCGAATTCGGTCTCCGCAGCCCAGGAAAGCAGCGGCACGAGCAAGAGCAGGGGCAGACAGCGATGGATACGTTTCATTTGTACCTCCTGTACAAATGATAACCATTCGCATTCGCAAAGTCAACGGCCCGGTTCTGGGCGGCCGCGGCCTGGCGCGGCTGCGAGGTCGGCAGAGTGGGAGGGGCCTAGCGGGCGGCGGGCAATGCGAGCCGTGCGCGTGCTTCCGCAGGGCTGGCAATTTCGCGCCCGGCGCGCCGCGCGCAGGCGGCGAGGGCCTCGATCAGGGCGCCATTGCCCGGCGCCTTGCTGCCGTCGGGCAGGTAGAAGCTGTCTTCGAGGCCAGTGCGCAGCATGCCGCCGAGCTCGGCCGCGCGTTGGTGCAGCGGCCAGATTTCGGCGCGGCCGATCAGGGTGGTCTGCCAAGGCGATCCGGGTTCGATCCAGCGCAGCAACAAGGCCAGCAGGTCGGCGTCGACAGGCATGCCCGACGCCACGCCCATGACGAAGTTGTATTCGGCGTGGTCCGCCAGCTGCGATGACATCCCCGCCTTGCGGTACATCGCGACGGAGCGCACGATGCCGACGTCGAAACATTCGAACTCGGGCCGCGTGCCGGTCTCGCCCATCACGTCGAGAAAGGCCTGCACCTTTTCCACCGGATTGTCGAAGACCATGGGGGGCCAGGCCCAGCGCCCGTCGTCACGCAATTTCAGGTAGTTCAGCGTGCCGGCGTTGCAGGCGGCGATCTCCGGCCTGACGCGGCGGATGCATGCGGCGGGCCCGGCAATGTCGGGCCCGATCACGCCGGTCGTGAGGTTGATGATGACGCCGGGGCAGGCGGCACGGATGGCATCGACGATCTGCGCCGCGACTTCCGGTTCCCAGCTTGGCAGGTGGCCCTTGCCCGGCTCCTGGCGCCGCAGGTGCACGTGCATGATGGACGCGCCGGCGTTGAATGCCTCGCGCGCCGAGGCCGCCATCTGTTCCGGCGTGACGGGCACGGGGTATTGCGCAGGGTCGGTCAGCACCCCGGTCAGGGCGCAGGTCAGGATGGCCTTGTCGTGGGCAGGCATGGGGTGTCCTCTATTTCCAGTTCGACCAGTAGTGCGCCGGCGGCCACCTGGCTGCCGACCAGCGCCCGCAGTGACGCGACGGTGCCGTCCGCCGCGGCGGTGACGCGCATTTCCATCTTCATCGCCTCGATCACGGCCAGGGTCTGGCCGCGTCGCACGCCGTCACCCACCGATACCTCGATGCGGGCGACGGTGCCGGCGACGGCGGCGCGTGCATGCCGGGGATCGCTCCTCGCACCCGCCTGCGGTACCGGCGACGGCTCGTGGAAGACGAAGGCACGGCAGTCACGGGCGAGGTAAAGCCGATCGCCCTGACGACAGATGACGGCTTCATGGCTTACGCCATCCCGATCCCAGCAAATCCGACCGTGCGCATCGTGCCTGACCTGCAACATGGCCTGCGTCGTTCCGCTGGCGAGGGTGATTGCATGGCCAACGTAGCCAATCCGCAATTGGCGGACTTCGCCGCCGCAGGCCAGCGTGATGTCGAAGCCGGCAATGCCGGTTGGGCGGAAGGCCGGCTTGCCGGCCAACAGGGCCGCGGCCAGGAACCAGTCGCCCTCGGTCGGGCCCGGCCGTTCCACTATTGGGTCGCGGCCGGCAGACCAACGGTCGATGCTGGCGACATCCATGTGACCGGCGCGAAAGTCGGCGTGGTCGAGCAGGTCGCACAGGAAACCGCCGTTGTTGGCAATGCCCAGCAGGGGCGCGTCGGCGAGGGCGGCGCGCAGGCGCCGGATGGCGTCGTCGCGATCGCGGCCGTGGGCGACGAACTTGGCCAGCAGCGGGTCGTACCAGGGCGTGACCTCGCCGCCTTCGACGATTCCGGTGTCGATGCGCACGCCCGCAGGCAAGGATTCGCCGGGTCGGAAATGCAGCACGCGCCCGGTCTGCGGCGCGAAGCCGGTGTAAGGGTCTTCGGCATACAGGCGTGCTTCGATGGCATGGCCCTCGAAGCGAATGTCGCCCTGGCGCAGCGGCAGCGATTCACCGGCGGCAATGCGCAGTTGCCACTCGACGAGGTCGAGCCCGGTGACCATCTCGGTGACCGGGTGCTCCACCTGCAGCCGGGTGTTCATTTCGA
>CAYTFA010000125.1:5053-6143 GCA_964436755.1 uncultured Rhodocyclaceae bacterium
GGCGCGCCAGGGCCAGGTGAAAATATAGGTGGCCGGGTGCTAACAATGGGGGCGGGTGTTCAGTTCGAGGAAGTAGTGGTTCAGATCGGCGTCGACGATGAACTCGATGGTGCCGGCACCGCTGTAGCCGACGGCGAGTGCAGCCGCCACCGCATCGCGGCCCATGCTCGAGCGTAGTTCGGAAGTGAGGATGGGTGAAGGAGTTTCCTCGATCACCTTCTGCCGGCGGCGCTGTGCCGTGCAGTCGCGTTCACCGAGATGGACTGCGTTGCCGTGGGCGTCGGCGAAGACCTGAATTTCGACATGGCGGCCGCCATCGATCAGCCGTTCCAGCATCAGCCGGCCGTCGCCGAAGGCGGAGTGGGCTTCGCGGCGGGCACTGGCAAGGGCTTCCTGCAGTTCGTCGGCATCGCGCGCCAGGCGCACGCCACGTCCGCCGCCGCCGGCGACTGCCTTGGCCAGCAGCGGAAAGCCAACGTCCTGCGCCTGCGCTGTCAGAGTCGCGTCGCTCTGGTCGCCGCCGAAATAGCCCGGCACAACAGGTACGCCGGCCGCTTGCATACGCTGCTTGGCGCCGGCCTTGTCGCCCATGGCGGCGATTGCGTCTGCCGGCGGGCCAATGAACACCAGCCCCGCCTTGGTGCAGGCACGGGCGAAGTCGGCGTTTTCGCTGAGGAAGCCATAGCCCGGATGCACTGCGTCGGCGCCGCTGCGGCGTGCGGCGTCGAGGATGGCATCGATGTTCAGGTAAGACTCGGCGGCAGGGGGTGGCCCGATGCGAACGGCCTCGTTTGCGGCCTTGACGTGCGGTGCGTCAGCATCTGCATCGGAATACACGGCGACCGTGCGATAGCCCAGCGCGTGCGCCGTGCGCATCACGCGGCAGGCGATCTCTCCGCGATTGGCAATCAGGATTTTGCTGAAGCTCATGTGCGCGGCAGGGTGCCTTCGAGCTTGCAGATGATGCCAAGCATCACCTCGTCGGCACCGCCGCCGATCGACACCAGGCGGCCGTCGCGCCAAGCGCGCGACACCGGGTTGTCCCAGGTGTAGCCCATGCCGCCCCAGTACTGCAGGCAGGCATCCGCCA
>CAYTFA010000126.1:0-6125 GCA_964436755.1 uncultured Rhodocyclaceae bacterium
CCGGGTGCTCGTAGTTCTCGTTCATCACCGTCAGGTAGTAGAAGACGTCCTCCTGTTCGGTGACCATGCGGCGCAGGCCGTCCTGCACGATGACCGCCACTTCGTAGGCGAAGGTCGGATCGTAGGAGATGCAGTTCGGCACCGCCCCGGCCAGTACCTGGGAGTGCCCGTCCTCGTGCTGCAGGCCCTCACCGTTGAGGGTGGTGCGCCCGGCCGTGCCGCCGACGAGGAAGCCGCGGGCGCGCTGGTCGGCAGCAGCCCAGACGAGGTCCATCGTCCGCTGCAGGCCGAACATGGAATAGAACACATAGACGGGGATCATCTGCACGCCATGCGTGGAATAGGCCGTGCCGGCCGCAATCCAGTCGGCCATGGCGCCGGCTTCGTTGATGCCCTCCTGCAGGATCTGGCCGGTCGTGGTCTCCTTGTAGAACATCATCTGATCGGCATCCTGCGGCACGTACTTCTGGCCGTCCTGGTTCCAGATGCCGATCTGGCGGAACAGGCCCTCCATGCCGAAGGTGCGCGACTCGTCCACCACGATGGGTACCACGCGCTTGCCGATCACCTTGTCCTTGAGCATGACGTTGAGGCCGCGCACGAAGGACATCGTGGTGGAGAACTCGCGTCCCTCGCCACCGGCTTTCAGCAAGGCATCGAAGGCGGTCAGCGGCGGTACCGGCAGCGATTCGGCCTTGCGCCGCCGCGCCGGCAGGTAGCCGCCCAGCGCCATGCGCCGCTCGCGCATGTAGTCGAGCTCCTTCGATCCCTCGGGGAAGGTCAGGTAGGGCAGCTTCTCCAGATCCTCGTCCTTGACCGGCAGCTTGAAGCGGTCGCGGAAGGCGCGCACCGAGGTGGTTCCCATCTTCTTCTGCTGGTGGGTGATGTTCTGCGCCTCGCCGGCTTCGCCCATGCCGTAGCCCTTGATGGTCTTGGCCAGGATGACCGTCGGTTGTCCCTTGTGCGCCACGGCGGCGGCGTAGGCGGCGTACACCTTGTGGGGATCGTGGCCGCCGCGGTTGAGGCGCCAGATGTCGTCGTCGCTCCAGGTCGAGACCAGCTTGAGCAGCTCGGGGTAGCGGCCGAAGAAATGCTCGCGCACGTACGCGCCATCACGCGCCTTGAAGGTCTGGTAGTCGCCGTCTACGCATTCCATCATCAACTTGCGCAGCAGGCCCTTCTTGTCACTCGCCAGCAGCGGATCCCAGTAGCTGCCCCAGATCACCTTGATGACGTTCCAGCCGGCGCCGCGGAAATCCGATTCGAGTTCCTGGATGATCTTGCCATTGCCGCGCACCGGCCCGTCCAGGCGCTGCAGGTTGCAATTGATCACGAAGATCAGGTTGTCGAGTCGCTCGCGCCCGGCCATGCCGATGGCACCCATGGACTCGGGCTCGTCCATTTCGCCATCGCCCATGAAGGCCCACACCTTGCGGTTGTCGGACGGAATCAGGCTGCGATGCTGGATGTACTTCATGAAGCGCGCCTGGTAGATCGCCTGCAGTGGACCGAGGCCCATGGAAACGGTGGGGAACTGCCAGAACTCCGGCATCAGCCAGGGATGCGGATAGCTCGAGAGGCCCTTGCCGTCGACCTCGCGCCGGAAGTTGTCCATCTGCTCCTCGGTCAGGCGGCCGAGCATGAAGGCACGGGCGTAGACGCCCGGTGCCGAGTGGCCCTGCGAAAACACCAGGTCTCCGCCGTGCGCGTCCGACGGAGCGTGCCAGAAATGGTTGAAGCCGACGTCGTAGAGCGTCGCTGCCGACGCATAACTCGCGATGTGGCCGCCGAGGCCGGAGTCGTCCCGGTTGGCACGCAACACCATGACGAGGGCGTTCCAGCGTGCGTAGTCGCGGATACGCTGCTCCAGCTCGTAATCGCCGGGAGTCACCGGCTGCTGGTCGGCGGGAATTGTGTTGGTGTATTCGGTGGTCGCGCTGTACGGGATGTTGATGCCGGCGCGGTGGCCCAGGGCAATCAGTTCCTCGAGCAGGTAATGGGCGCGCTCGGGGCCTTCACGCGCGATCACGGCTTCAAGGGCGTCAAGCCACTCTCTGGTTTCCTGGGGATCGTTGTCCGCCGGCTCGATGGGGGGCACTGCGTTCATGACGGGCTCCTCTGGTTCCTGTTCGCGCCGGGGGTGGCCGTGGCGCGCGGTTTTTTCTTGCAGCATAGTCCGAGTTCATGGCCCGGTGAGCTGGCAATGTTGCGCATTGTAAAACAACAATTCGCAATACGCAATATCCGGCGGGTGCCGGTGCGTTCGCCTGCCCGACAGCTGGACCCGGCTTCAGTCGTCGCCTTGACGGCGCAGGGACGCCTTGAGGCGCGCGCGGCTGGCGCGCTTGTCGGTGCGGCGGTGCGCTCCGCCTTTGGCCAGCAGCGGATCGTGGGCAAGTGGATTGCGCGGGCGCAGGGGCCGGCGCTTGGCACGTTTCATCGGGGGTGGAAGCGCACAATGGCGCGACCGTCGGCCGTTTCCCGCGGCGCCGGCTTCCACGCGTGGCCATACACGATTTCGAATGTCGCACCGATGCGTCCCGCACCGTCGCGGGGCCACGCGTCAAACACGCGGCGCCAATCCCGCCACGGCTGGCACCCCAGCAAGGCATCGCGGACCCCGAGGTGGCGCTGGTCGGCGAGGAAGCCGCGTGGCGACGCGTAGCTGAGCGTGATGGTTTCCATGTCCATCACGGGATCGGCGAAACCTGCAGCGACGAGCATGTCGCCCAGGTCGTGCATGTCGAGGAAGCGTCGGCTGGTGTCGCTTGCACTCGCGTCTGCCGCCGCGGCGCGCAATTCCTTCACCGTGTCCGGGCCGAGGGCCGAGAACGTCAGCAGTCCGCCCGTGGCCAGGACCCGGTTCAATTCGCGAAATGCCGGCAGGGGATCGTCCAGCCAGTGCAGCATGAGGTTGGACCAGGCGAGGTCCAGCGTCCCGTCGGCGAGGGGTAGGCGGCGCGCGTCGCCATTGACGAGCGCTGGCGCGCGCCCGATCAGGCGCTCCCAGCGTCCGGCGCGCCGGCGCACGGCAGCGAGCATCGAATGTGCGTAATCGATCGCAATCGGCAGCCCGGCGCCGCGGCCGCGGCCGTAGCGGCGCTGGAGTTCGCGGACGCCATCGCCCGTGGCGCAGCCGATGTCGGCAAAGCGATGCGGAGCCAGTCTGACGAGGTCGAGGCGGGCTGCCATGCGAGCACCCACTTCGCGCGCCAGCGCTGCGGCGGAGTCGTAGCTGGCAGCCGCGGCGGAGAAGGCACGGCGCCCGGACGCCGCCTGCATGTCAGATGCCGCTGAGCCCCAGGCGGTCGAAGAGCGCCTCGTCGCGCGTCGCCTCCGGGTTGTCCGCGGTGAGCAGCTTGTCACCGTAGAAGATCGAATTGGCCCCGGCAAGGAAGCACAGGGCCTGGAGTTCGTCGCTCATCTCCTGGCGTCCGGCGGAGAGGCGGACCATCGAAGCGGGCATGGCGATCCGTGCCGCGGCGATGGTGCGCACGAACTCGAAGGGATCGAGTGGTGGCGCGTTCTCCAGCGGCGTGCCCGGCATGGGTACGAGCTCGTTGATCGGCACCGATTCCGGCGGGGGATCCATTGTCGCCAGTTGGGCAAGTAGCGCAGCGCGCTGGCGCCGGGTCTCGCCCATGCCGAGGATGCCGCCGCAGCAGAGTTTGATACCGGCGTCGCGGGCGCGCTCCAGGGTTTCGAAGCGCTCGCCTTGGCCGTGGGTCGTGATCACCTGGCCGTAGAACTCCGCCGCCGTATCCAGGTTGTGGTTGTAGTAGTCGAGCCCGGCCTGCTTCAACCGCTCCGCCTGTCCCGGCTTCAACATGCCCAGGGTGACGCAGGTCTCCATGCCGAGCGCCTTGACGGCGGAAACCATTTCCGTAACACGGTCGAGGTCCTTGTCCTTCGGGCCGCGCCAGGCCGCGCCCATGCAGAAGCGGGTGGCACCCTTGTCGCGGGCCGCGGCGGCGGCCGCCACTACCTCGCCGACGTCGAGCAGCGATTCGCGCTGGGCCTCGCCATGATGTGCCGACTGCGAGCAATAACCGCAATCCTCGGAGCATCCCCCCGTCTTGATCGAAAGCAGGGTCGAGCGCTGGATTGCATTGGCATCATGGTGCTCGCGATGTACCTGCTGGGCACGGAACAACAGGTCGGCGAAGGGCAGCTCGAGCAGCGCCAGGATGGCGTCGGTGCTCCAGCGAAGGTGGGCGGCTGGCGTCGGGGAGGCCGGGGGCGATACGGCGAGGGTCATCGCGGCGACTCGCTACAATGGGGAAGGCGCGCATCTTGGTGGAAGGAGGGGGGCTTGTCAATTGCGGGGGCGATGGCCTCGGGCACGCGGGCACTCGTTTCGTACCTGCTGCCGCAGGATTGCGGCCTGTGCGGTGCGCCGAGCGGCGACAGTCCATTGTGCACCGAATGCCTTGCCGGCCTGCCGCGCCTTCCAGCCGAGGGCTGTCCGCAGTGCGCCCTGCCCGTCATCGGCGGTGCGATCTGTGGTGCCTGCCTCGCCCGCACACCGAAATTCGACGCGACTCGGGCCGCGTTCCGCTATGGCTTCCCGGTCGACCGCCTGGTGCAGTCGTTCAAGTATGGCCATCGCCTCGCCGCGGCCGAGTGGTTTGCTGCCGAACTGGCGGCGGCCGGGCCCACGCAGTCCGACCTGGTGATTGCCGTGCCGTTGTCGACCGATCGCCTGGCGCAGCGTGGCTTCAACCAGGCACTCGAGCTGGCGCGGCCGCTGGCACGCCGACTTGGGTTGCCACTGCTTGTCGACGGAGTCGCCCGCGCGCGCGATACCGCGCCCCAGGCCACCCTGCCCTGGAAGGACCGGGTGCGCAACGTACGCCATGCGTTCGATTGCACGGTTGATCTCGCGGGCCGCTGCGTAATGGTCGTGGACGACGTGATGACGACGGGTGCGACCCTGGACGAGTTGGCGCGCACGCTGAAGGCGCACGGTGCGATCCACGTCGAGAATCGGGTCATTGCGCGGGCGCTGCGCGACCAGGCGGCGTAAGATTCCAAAGAGAGAGGGGGAGAGCTTCCATGTCTCTGCGCGATCCGGTTGACAAGAGCATGCTGCGCCTGGAGGCGCGCCGCTTTGCGGCACGTTGCGACGGACAGATATCGCTGATCGAGCGAGCGGACAACCTGCGCGAAGTGGCCCGCCTGTCGACGAGCGTGACGCTGCCCTACTCGTTGTCGGATGAATACACCGCCCGCGACGCCATGCGCCTGGTGCAAACCAAGGCCGAGGACAGGGCGCGCGAATTGATCCAGGCGCAGATACAGACCTTCGCCCGGGCCGAGGAGGCCCACCGTGACAAGCACAAGCGGGCGATGATCGAAGCGTGGGCGAGCCTGACTGGTCCGCTCGGCCACCTGCGCAACTGGGCGCAGAGCCGGCTGGTTGCCGTCGAGCAGCAGCAGCGCTGATCAGCGCAGGCGCTGCTCGACCAACTGTGCGAGGTCGGGTGTCAGGCCGGGCAGGCCGCGCGCCTTGAGGAAGGCTTCGCGCGCTTCGGCCGGACGCCCCGCGGCCTCCAGTGCGATGCCCAGGCCGGCCCACCAGCGTCCGTCAGCGGGCGTGAGGCGCGTCGCCGCCTGATAGCGCTCGACGGCCTCGGCCGGACGTCCGGCGCGATTGAGCAGGGCGCCGGCGAAGCCCTGGTAGTCGGCGCTGCGCTCGCCGGCGGCGGCGTGTTGCTGCAGCACTTCCAGCGCCGCGCCCGACTGGTTGCGCTCGACCTTGAGGCGGGCGAGGGCGATCGCCGAAGCGAGGCGCACGGCAGGCAATTCGGTACCTTTGCGCAACACTTCCTCCGCCTCGTCGTAGGCGCGCGCCTCGATGAGCAGGGCGGCCAGCGCCGGCCGCGCGGCCGCGTGCTCGGGTTGCTCCGCCAGCGCGGACGCGCCGGCGGCATCGTCCGGGCTTCCCGCACGCAGCAACGCGAGACCCCGGCGATATTCGGCTTCGGCGCGCTCGGCGGCAGACAATGGGCGCGCCTGCTTCTCGATGCGCGGCTCGGCCGGCGTTACCTTGGCCGGCGACGACGACGGCGCGACTATGGCGGCCGGCAGGGACGCCGGAGGCGTTGCCGCGGCGGGCTTCGGCG
>CAYTFA010000127.1:0-6120 GCA_964436755.1 uncultured Rhodocyclaceae bacterium
CGGCGGCGGACGTTGGCGAGGCCGACGCCTTCGCTCCCCGGCGCGGCGGTGAAGCCGCGCCCGCTGTCGACGACCTCGACGACGAGGGCACCGTCGCGCAGGAAGCCGCGGACGACGACCTCGCCGCCCTCGGCCTTCGGCTCGAGGCCGTGGCGAATGGCGTTTTCCACGAGCGGCTGCACCAGCAGCGGCGGCATGCGGATCTGTGCGGCCTCCGGCGCGGCGTCGATGCGGTAGCGCAGGCGCGGGCCCATGCGCTCGGCCATGATTTCCAGGTAGGCGCGCAGCAGGTCGAGTTCCTCGTCGAAGCGCACGGTTTCACGCCGCGTGTTGGCCAGCGAGGCGCGCAGCAGGCTGACCAGGTTGAGCAGCATGGAGCGCGCCGCGGACGGCTGGGTGTCGACCAGCTCGACGATCACCGACAGCGTGTTGAAGAGGAAGTGGGGCTCGATCTGGGCCTGCAGCAGGCGCAGGTCGGCCTGGCTGGCGAGGGCCTCCTGCTCCGCGCGGCGCAGCCGTTCGGTGCGCGCTTCCTCCCTTGCCTCGTCGAGGCTGGAGCGGGTGAAGAAGAAGGCGCTGGCGATCAGGCCGAACATCAGGGCGGCGCCTGCCGAGACGAGGACCATCCGCGGATAGGACTGCAGCGCCGCGACGAGGGTCAGGCCGTTGCCCCAGGTGCCAAGCGCAAAGCCGACGATGGCCCCCGCGGGCAGGCCGACGGCCACGTCGATTAGGCCGGGGCGCTGGCCGCCGCGCAGCGCATGCACGGCGAATATGCCGGCGACGATGCCGAGGCCGATCGCCTGCGAGTACACGAAGTTCGACCAGAAGCCGTGGTCGGTGGCCAGCGTGAGCAGGATCGCGATCGCGGTGTTGTAGATCGCGATGCGAATCACGTCCTTGGTGAGCAGGGCCAGGAAGCCGGGGGGTAGCGGTCGCATGGTGAGGGTGAATCGTAGCGGGTTTTTTCCGTATGACGCGCCTAGGGCAGGACCAGCCGCCCTTCCAGCCAGGCCGAACGCTTCTGCGGCGCCTGGGCCAGGGCCGAATCCGCCGGCCCCCCGAGCGAGCGAATGCCGAATGCGATGCGCTGCCGGTCGCCCTCGTAGGCGATGCTCGCCGTTACCGCGCGCCCGCCGTCGCGCGGCGTGGCGAGCCATTCGAGGGCCGATTTCCAGCGCTGGTCGACGTCGTAGGACAGGCGCAGCAGGGCGTTCTCGCGCATCAGGTTGGCCTTGTTGAAGGCGGCCAGGGACCAGGCGACGTTGCCATCGATGGCCGCTTGCGGGGCCAGGCCGGTCAGGGCGCGCTGGCGCGCGGTGAGTGCGTTCAGGCGCTGCCATTCGGCCCGGCTGTAGGCTTCACCGTCGTACCAGGCTTCGAACAGCAGGCCCAGGCCCGACGTGCCGGTCCATTGGGCGCCGGCCACCGCCTTGCCTGCATTGCGCAGCACGTCCGTGCGCACCGGATCGGTGGTGGCCAGCACGCCGCCGGTCTCCGTCAGCGCGTTGGTGCGATGTTCGTAGCGGCGCTGGTTGAGCGCCGCGGCGTAGAACGACCATTCGTCGCCGACGGCGCGGCTGAAGCCGGCCCCCAGCTCGAGGCCGTTGCGGCTCGAGAGCCGGCCCACGGCGTGCAGGTCGGTGCCGTCGGCAAGCCGGTACCAGTGCGCGGCCAGCGCCGGGTCTTCGCTCGCCGTATTGCCGCGGCCGGACCCCGGGCGCTGCCAGAGCAGCGTCAGCGCCTCGTCCGCACTGAACTTTTCCCAGGCGAGCAGGGGAATGCCCACCAGCGGCGGCGGATTCACGCTGCGCCGGTCCTCGCGCTGGACGACGTCGAGCGGGCGGAAGCCGAAGCCGACGCCCCAGGTCACCACCTTCTTGCCGATGGTCCAGCCGGCGCCGGGGCCGGCCTCGCCGTCGTAGTACATCTGGTTGAGGATGCCGTGCTGCTCCGGCGTGCGTCCTTCCGCGGCGAGGACGCGGACGATGGCCTGGGCGTTGAAGCCGCCCTCCTGCACGCGCAGGCCGAGATCCTGGCGCAGGCTGCGGTGCGCGGTCTGCACCAGCGGCGGGCCGACGAAGTAGGGGCTTCCCGGATTGTCGCTGACGGACATCGGCGCCAGCGTCAGGCTGCCTGAGACGTCGGCGGCCCGGGCGCTGCCTGCCGCAACGGCCAGCGCCGCGAGGGCGATGGCCGGGATGATCGCGGCAGCAGGGAAGGGAGGGGCGCCCATCACCACCCCGAGAGGCTGTTGCGGACCAGGGCCGCCGGATTGAAGAACTCGTCCGGGGCTTCCTTGGGCACGATGCTCTTGTAGCGGATCACCGTCTTGCGCCCGGCCTGGATGTCGTCGAGCAGCACCATCGAGACGATGCGCGTCTTGCCTTCCAGCTTGCCGGGCACGTACCAGGCCTCCTTGGCGCGCTTGCCGGAATTGACGAACAGGTCGGCCTTGACCGGGAGGGCGCCGGATTTTTCGACGAACAGGTCGAGGCGCGCGTAGGTGACTCCGGCGCGTGCCGCGGCGAGGTCGAGGTGCAGGCAGCGCTGCCCGGTCCGGTGCGGCTGCTCGGCAACGGCGGGCGGGGGTTGCGGGCAGTCGACTTCGCCCACGACCTTGCCGTCGTAATCCTCGCTCCAGGTCATCGTCGCGATGTCGCCGGTGGCGGCCTCGCCGAGCAGCTTCTGGCTGGCGGTGATGCGCAGCGGCCGTTGCGTGTCGGGCATCAGCAGCCAGAACTGGTCGCCCAGCATCAGCAGCTTCTGGCCGACTTCCATCGGCGACTTCATGATCACCAGCGAACGCCGGTCGGGCCGCGCATAGACCGTGTAGCGGCGTTCCTTGTCGAGGCTGTCCCCCTTGTAGAGCTCGGCGACGGACTCGACGCGGGACGCCGTCTCGTCCATGCGGTAGGCATCGGCCTTCTTCAGCAGGGTGGCGACGTCGCCGGCGGCACTTGCGGCGAAGGAAGCGAGCACGCCGGCGAGCGCCAGGGTCGCGGAACGTACGTGTTTGTCAGACATGGCCAAGAGCCTCCACGATGGGTTTGCTGGCCGCCCGGCGGCTGGCGATCCAGGCCGCAAGCGCACACAGCAGGATGATCGACAGCACGGTCGCGATGTAGAGCACCGGATCGGCGTAAATCTGCAGCGGGTAGTCGTCGGAGCGCCCGGGGGGCGGCGGCATCCGGATGTCGAGGAACAACAGGGCGAGCGTCATGCCGCCGGCGCCGAGGATGCCGAGTGCGGCGCCGATGCCGCCGATCAGCGTGCCCTCGTGCATGAACTCGGCGACGATTTCGCGCGGCAATGCGCCCAGCGCGCGCAGCGTGCCGATTTCCCGCGTCCGTTCGACGACGGCCATGGTCAGGGTGTTGGCCACGGAAAAGAACACCAGCGCGGAAATGATGACCCCGAGCAGGCCGAAGATGCGGTTGTACAGGTCGCGCACGGACACGTAGTAGTTCGAGAGTTCCCACCAGGGCTTGTAGACGTGGTTCGGATCGCGTGCGGCCAGGGCCTGCTGCATTTCCGGCGTGAGCGCGGTGTCGTGCAGGAACACGGCGAGCGTGCTCGCCCGGTCCGTCGCCAGCAGGCGCTGGGCAGTCCGCAGTCCGGTGTAAACCAGCCGCTTGTCGACTTCGCGCCAGCCCGTGGAAATGATGCCGGCCACCTCGGCGTCGATGGCATTCATGCTGCCGGACGTGGTGGTGGACAGCAGCGTCAGGGTGCTGCCCGGCCTGGCGTTGAGGCTGCGGGCGAGATCGACGCCGAGCAACACGCGCGGCAGGCCGTTGTCGCGGTCGCCGTCGGCGAGGGACCCATCGACGAGCTTGAGGAAGGGCCCGCGCACCGCCGCCTCGGCGGCAAGGTCGGCGCCGATGCCCATGAAGATCATCGACTTGTCGCCGTTGGAAACGAGCCCGGAGAGGCTCACCCGCGGCAGCACCCGTCGCACGCGCGGGTCCTGTTCGAGGGTGCGGACCAGTTCGCCGTAGCCTTCGAGCCCGAGCTGCAGGGGCGTTTCCTCGTCCTTCTCGAAGTAGTCCTTGTGCGCGATGGTGACGTGGCCCACCTCGCGCGCCGAACCTTCGCGCAGCGATTCGTAGGTGTAGAGCGCAAAGCCGCCGGCCACCAGTATCGAGGCAGTTCCGAGCGTGGCGATGAGGATGGTCACCAGGGAACGGCGCCGGTTGCGCATCACGTTGTGCCATGCAAGCAATAGCGATTTCATTGCAGTGCTCCGTCGATGAGGGTGTGTACTTCGTCGCAGCGCGCCGTCATGCGGTCGTCGTGCGTCGCGATGAGGAAGGTCGCACCGTGGTGGTGGCCGAGGTCGCGCATCAGGTCGATCACCTGGTTGGCCGTCGTCGTGTCGAGGTTGGCGGTGGGTTCGTCGGCGATCACCAGCGCCGGCGCCTTGACCAGCGCGCGAGCGATCGCCGTGCGCTGGCGCTGGCCGCCCGAGAGCAGGTCGGGCCGGCGTTCGGCGCGATCCATGAGGCCGACCTGGTCGAGGATCTGGTCGACCCGCCGGCGCCGTTCCCGGTCGTCCAGGCCCGCCAGCAGCAGCGGGTATTCGACGTTCTCGCGCACCGTCATGACCGGAACCAGGTTGTAGCTCTGGAAGACGAAGCCGATGCGCTCGCGCCGGATCAGCGTCGCCGCCGCGTCGCCGACGCGGCCGACTTCGCGGCCTTCCAGCCTGTAGCTGCCGTCGTCGAGCCTATCGATGAGGCCGCAGATGTTGAGCAGCGAACTTTTGCCGCTGCCGGAGGGGCCGCGTATGGCGACGAAGCGCCCGCGCGGCACCGACAGGGAGACGCCGCGGAGCGCCGGAACCTCTGCATCGCCGACGCGGTAGTGCTTGGTGACCGCGTCCAGTTGGATGATCGGAGCGTCCATGGCCTACTTCCTCGCCTTGGCGGCCAGCGCTTCGACCTGCTGGCGGAAGCCGGCCGGCGCCTGGGCATAGAGGGGGCTCTTCATCATGTCCTGGAGGAGCTGGCGGCCCGAATCGGCCCGATGGAACATCATGTCGGGTACCGCGACGAAGGAGGTGGCGGCAACGAGCCGGGTTTCCAGCGAGACCGGAATCCCGTTCACGAGGGCCTTGTCGTGCTGCGGCTCCAGGCGCCGCAGGGCCTTGTCGATGGTGTCGAGTCCGCGTTCGGTGGCTTTCATCTTGGTCCAGGGCATCCACGCGTCGCGGCCCTGGAGGGTCTGGGCCGCGCCCATGTAGGCCTGGTAGAGGGGCGCTTCCGGGCCCGCGGCTGCCGCCAGGGCTTCGAAGGCCTTCAGCGCCTGGTCGGTCGCGTTGCCGTCGCCGGCAACGGCCCGCGTAAACGCGGCGCTGGCGGCGGGGAAGCCGGCGGCCGGCTCGGCGGACGAGATGGCCAGGGCCGGCAGCTGGGCAAGGATGAGGAAGGCTGCTGCGACGAAATTGCGGTTCATGGTGGCTCCCGGTGTGTTGAGGTGCCGCCAGTTTTCACGCTCGGCGCCGGCGCGTCACGGCCATGCGACGAAGCGTCGGTACGCGGCGCGAATGGCGCCCCGGGGGGGCGAATGGGGGTAGAGGCGGGGGCGCCGCCGGCAGCCCGGGGGCGTCAGTCGCCGGCGCGCAGCTCGTCCCGGTAGCGCCGTGCGTTGGCCACGTAGCCCTCGGCGGCCAGGCGCAGGCGGGCGACTTCCTCGTCGGTCAGTTCGCGCACCACCTTGCCCGGGGAACCCATCACCAGCGAGCGCTCGGGGATCACCTTGCCCTCGGGGATCAGCGAATTGGCGCCGATGATGCAGTGCCTGCCGATCACGGCGCGGTTGAGGATCACCGACTTGATGCCGATCAGCGATTCCTCGCCGACGGTGCAGCCGTGCAGCATCACCAGGTGGCCGACGGTGACGCGCGGCCCGATGTTCATCGGCACGCCGGCGTCCACGTGCAGCACCGAGCCGTCCTGGATGTTGCTGCCGGCGCCGATCGCTATCGTGTCGTTGTCGCCGCGCAGGACGGCGTTCCACCAGACGCTGGCGCCATCGCCGAGGCGGACGTCGCCGATCACCGTGGCGTTGGGGGCGACCCAGACGTCGCGCCCGAGCAGGGGGCTGCGTCCGGCAAGG
>CAYTFA010000128.1:0-1606 GCA_964436755.1 uncultured Rhodocyclaceae bacterium
CGTCGAGCGATTCATCCACGGCGTCGATGATGTCGGCCACCGAAACGGCATCCAGCGGTTTGGCCATGCAGTAGCCGCCGCCGGGACCGCGCACGCTGGCGACGAGCTGGCGCCGACGCAGCTTGCCGAAGAGCTGCTCGAGGTAGGAGAGGGAAATCTTCTGGCGCTCGCTGATCCCGGCCAGAGTGACCGGGCCGGCGTGCTGGCGCAGGGCGAGGTCGATCATCGCGGTGACGGCAAAGCGTCCCTTGGTCGTCAGTCTCATCTTGGTTTCTCCATCGGGTGGGTCGATCGGGGGCGCCCGGAGCAATACCCGAGCGTTCCTATCGACTATATTGTATCCCGATAGATTTAGTCAACTATTTTCGACAGGTAGTTGGGATCGAATTTGTCGGCGGTGGCGACATCGTCCTCGAGCGAAACCCCGCAGCGCTCCATGGTCTTCAGCAGCGCCTCGATACGCCGGTCGGTCTCGACCGCATGGTCGAGCAGGCCATGGATCGCCTGGGCCAGCGGGTCGTCCTCGGTGCGCGTTACGGCATAGGCCGAAAAGCCCATCTGCCCCGCTTTCACTTCGCGTGCGATCTCGCTGCGGTCGACGATGACGCGCCCCGGGATGCCGACGACGGTCCCGCCGGGCGGTACGTCGCGCACGACGACGGCGTTGGAGCCGACCTTGGAACCGGCGCCGATCGTGATGGGGCCGAGGATCTTGGCACCGGCACCGACGACGACGCCGCGTTCCAGCGTCGGGTGCCGCTTGCCCTTGCTCCACGACGTCCCGCCCAGCGTGACCCCATGGTAGAGGGTGCACTCGTCCTCGATCAGTGCGGTTTCGCCGATCACCACACCCATGCCATGGTCGATGAACACACGGCGGCCGATCGTCGCCCCCGGGTGGATCTCGATGCCGGTCAGCCAGCGACCGAAATGCGAGGAAAAGCGGGCGAGCCAGCGCAGCCGGGCGCTCCAGAGCCAGTGGGAGAGCCGATGCAGCGTCAGCGCATGGAAGCCCGGATAGCAGGTCAGCACCTCCCACGTCGATCGGGCGGCGGGGTCGCGTTCGAAAACGCAGGCGATGTCTTCACGCAGTCGGGCAAACATGGTCTTGTGCAGTGCGGTCGAATAGGCGATGGTAGGAATCCCGGGCATCCGGGTCAAGGTTTGTCGCGGGCCGCGTGCCCCGGATCTGTTGCGGAACCGCACGCTTCGGCTTGGCGCAGGGGATTCGGCGACTCGAGCGCGGCAATCAGGCCGCGCAGGATCGCCACCTCCTCGCTCTCCAGCCCGGCCCGCGCGAAGAGACGACGCAGGCGCAGCATCAGGCGTCCCGGCCGCGAGGGAATCAGGAAGCCGCTGGCGACCGCGGCGGACTCGATGTGCGCCATCAGCCGCTCGATCTCGTCGTGGCTCGCCGCCGCGCCGGCCCCGGAGATGGCCGGTGGTGCGCCCGGATCGAGCGCGGCCAGGCGCAATTCGTAGCACATCACCTGCACCGCGGCGGCAAGGTTCAGCGAACTGAACTCCGCCTCCACCGGAATCAGCGCCCAGTGCCGGCACAGGCCCAGTTCCTCGTTCGAAAGGCCCGAGGTCTCGTTGCCGAACA
>CAYTFA010000128.1:1616-6078 GCA_964436755.1 uncultured Rhodocyclaceae bacterium
TGGCGACGTCACCTGCCGCGCTTGCCGCCGCCGTCAGGGCGGCGGCGTCGCGCACCCAGAGGGCGGGTACCGCGAGTTCGCGCCGGCGCGCCGTCATCGCCACCGCGAATTGCGTGCCGCGCAGTGCTTCGTCGAGCGAATCGGTGACGATTGCCTGGGCAAGGACATCGGTGGCACCGGCCGCCATCGCGTCCGCCTGCGCCGAAGGGAATTCCTTCGGCCGCACCAGCGCCAGGCGGGACAACCCCATGGTCTTCATCGCCCGCGCCGCCGCACCGATGTTGCCCGGATGGCTCGGATGCGAGAGCACCACGCGCACCCGCGACAGGTCGGCCGCAGGCGATGGCATGTCCTTCATATAGAATTGCGCCCTTCCTGCGCGACGCGCTTACCGTTTGTCCAGCCAGAAAACCCCATGCATCCGATGCTGAACATCGCCGTCAAGGCGGCACGCCGGGCCGGCCAGATCATCAACCGCGCCAGCCTCGACGTAGGCAACCTGAAGGTCGACGTCAAACGCCAGAGCGACTATGTGACCGAAGTCGATCGCGCGGCCGAAGCGGCCATCATCGAAGTGCTGCGCGACACCTATCCGGACCACGGAATTTTAGCAGAGGAGTCCGGCCTCGCCGGCACCAGCGAGAGCAGCGAATACCAGTGGATCATCGATCCGCTCGACGGCACGACGAACTTCATCCACGGCCTGCCGCAATATGCCGTGTCCATCGGCCTGGCGCACCGCGGCGTGATGACTCAGGCCGTCGTCTACGATCCGAACCGCAACGAGTTGTTCACCGCCACGCGCGGCGGCGGCGCCTACCTCAACGAGAAGCGCATACGCGTGGCCAAGCGCACCCGCCTCGACGAGGCGCTGATCGGCACCGGCTTTCCGTTCCGCGTGTTCACCCACATCGATGCCTACATGGCCATCTTCCGCGACGTCGCCCAGCGCACGGCGGGCATGCGCCGTCCGGGCGCGGCCTCGCTCGACCTGGCCTGGGTGGCCTGTGGCCGCCTCGACGGCTTCTGGGAACTCGGCCTTTCGCCTTGGGACATGGCAGCCGGCACGCTGCTCATCACCGAGGCCGGAGGACTGGTCGGCGACCTCTCCGGCGAACCGGGCTACATGAAGACCGGCAACATCGTCGGCGGCAACCCGAAGGTATTCGCCCAACTGATCCAAGTCATCGCGCCGCACCTGAGCGCGTCCCTGCCGGCCTGACGACCAGCGCGATGGCAGCCGCGGCAGACCTCCCGGCGGCGGCGGGCCACACCCCGGTCATGCAGCAATGGTTCCGCCACAAGGCGGACCAGGGAGATCGCCTGCTGCTGTTCCGCATGGGCGACTTCTACGAGTTGTTCTACGACGATGCCGAGCGCGCTGCGCGCCTGCTCGACATCACCCTCACCGCGCGCGGCCAGTCCGCCGGCAAACCGATCCCGATGGCGGGCATACCCTACCATGCGCTCGACGGCTACCTGGCCAAGCTGGTCAAGCTCGGCGTCGCCGCGGCGATATGCGAGCAGATCGGCGACCCGGCAACATCGAAGGGGCCGGTCGAACGCGCGGTAACGCGCATCGTCACGCCAGGCACGCTGACCGACGCCAACCTGCTCGACGAACGACGCGACAACCTCCTGCTGGCGCTGGCGATCGACCGGCAGCGCGCCGGACTGGCCTGGCTCAACCTGGCCAGCGGCGATTTCCATCTGCTTGAAACTGCGCTCGACGCCCTCCCCGCGCACTTCGAGCGATTGCGCCCGGCCGAACTGCTGATCGCCGACGGCCATCGCACGGCCCTGCCCGACCACGGCGCCGTCACCCAGCGCGTGCCCGACTGGCACTTCGATGCCCGTGCCGCCATCCATGCGCTGTCCGAACACTTCGGCACGCGCGACCTGTCCGGTTTCGGCATCCATGACGAAGAACTCGCGCTGGCTGCCGCCGGCGCGTTGTATCGCTACGCGCAGGCGACGCAGATGCAGTCGCTGGCCCATGTGACCCGCCTCGCGCTGGAACGCGAAGGTGCCTTCCTGCGCCTGGACGCCGCCACGCGGCGCAACCTGGAGATTTCGGAAACGCTGCGCGGCGACCCCGAACCCACGCTGCTGTCGCTTCTCGACAGCTGCGCCACCAGCATGGGTTCGCGCTGGCTGCGCCACTGCCTGCACCACCCGACCACGGAGCGCAGCGTGCCGGCCGCGCGGCACGAGGCAATTGCGGTGCTGCTCGGCGGCTCGGGCTCCGACGAGCGCGCGATCGGCAAGGCGCTGGCCGGTTTTGCCGACCTCGAGCGGATCGCGGCCCGCATCGCGCTGAAGAGCGCCCGCCCGCGCGACCTGTCGGCGCTGCGCGACAGCCTCGCGCGGCTGGACGACTTGCGTGCCGTGGCCTCGGCAGGGGCCGCACATTCGCGCCTTACCGAACTCGCCGCGGAACTGGCGACACCTGCGGCCTGCCTTTCCCTGCTGACCCAGGCGGTCGCCGCCGAGCCGGCGTCCCTGCTGCGCGAAGGCGGCGTCATGGCACCCGGCTATAGCGGCGAACTCGACGAACTGCGCGCAATCCAGTCGAATTGCGGCGCCTTCCTCGTCGAGCTCGAAGCGCGTGAACGCGAGCGCACCGGCATCGCCAGCCTGAAGGTGGAATTCAACAAGGTACATGGCTTCTACATCGAGGTCACCCATGCCAACACCGAGCGCGTACCGGACGACTACCGTCGGCGGCAGACCCTGAAGAACGCCGAGCGCTACATCACGCCGGAGTTGAAGTCGTTCGAAGACAAGGCACTTTCGGCGAACGAACGTGCCCTGGCACTGGAAAGGCAGTTGTGGGACGAACTGCTCGGCGCCCTGGGCGTGCATATTCCCAGCCTGCAGCGCATCGGCCGTGCGATCGCCGAACTCGACGGCATCGCCGCCCTGGCTGCCGCGGCACGCCGCTTCGACTATCGCGCGCCGGAGTTCTGCGACGAGGCCGTCATCGAAATCGAGGGCGGACGCCATCCCGTCGTCGAACGGCAACTGGCGGGCGACTCCGGCAGTTTCGTCGCCAACGACACCCGCTTCGGCGCGACGCGGCGCATGCTGCTGATCACCGGCCCGAACATGGGCGGCAAGTCGACCTACATGCGGCAGACCGCGCTGGTCGTACTGCTCGCCCATTGCGGCAGCTTCGTGCCGGCAACGCGCTGTCGGCTCGGACCGATCGACGCCATCTACACGCGCATCGGCGCATCGGATGACCTGGCCTCGGGCCGCTCCACCTTCATGGTCGAGATGACCGAGGCGGCAGCCATCCTCAACGGCGCCAGCGAGCGATCGCTGGTGCTGATGGACGAAATCGGCCGCGGTACCTCGACCTTCGACGGCGTTGCGCTGGCCTTTGCCATCGCCCGCCACCTGCTTGAAAAGAACCGGGCGTGGACCCTCTTCTCGACGCATTACTTCGAGCTGACGCGCCTGGCACAGGACTACCCGGCATGCGCCAATGTGCACCTCGACGCCGTCGAGCATGGGCACAAGATCATCTTCCTCCATGCCGTCGAGGACGGCCCGGCATCGCAAAGCTACGGCGTGCAGGTGGCGGCCCTGGCCGGGATGCCGCAGGCCGTGGTGCGCGAGGCACGACGGCGCCTGGCACTGCTGGAGAATCGCGAAGCGGGCTCACTCGCGCAACCTGACCTCTTCGCCACGGCGCCGCCCCTGCCGGAGCCGCCGCACCCGGCACTCGATGCGCTGCGCGACGTCGAGCCGGACGAACTGACGCCGCGCGAAGCGCTGGAAAAACTCTACGAACTGACCCGGCTCGCCCGTTCCTGAACCGGTCGGCTCAGTGGAACTCCTCGTCGGGCGGCACCGGCGCCGGCAGCACGAGGATGCCCTCGTCCAGCAGATCGCGCGTCTCGTCGGCCGAGGCGACGCCGCGTATCGTGCGTGCCGGCGCCTCGTCGTAGTGGATGCGGCGCGCTTCCTCCGGGAAGCGCTCGCCGACGTTCTCGGCATGGCGCGCCATCGCCGCCAGCGCCTTGTGCAGCAATGCCGCCTCGTTCGGGGCCGGGGCCGGAGCTGCGACCGGCTTTTCCGCCTCCGTCCCGCGTGCAACGTGGGGAGCCGAGGGGAGCTGCACCACCTCGGCCGACTGGCAATGCGGGCAATGGACCAGCGCGCGCGCGCACTGCTCGCGGAACGCGTCCGTGGAGGCGAACCACCCCTCGAAGCGGTGGCCCTGCTTGCAGACGAGGTCGAGGACGATCATGTGGTGCCCGGAGCGGGACTCGAACCCGCAAGGCTCGCGCCGAGGGATTTTAAGTCCCTTGTGTCTACCAATTTCACCATCCGGGCCCAGGCTGGCGCTGGACTCTGGGGAACACTGGAGGCGCGAGCCGGAATCGAACCGACGTAGACGGCTTTGCAGGCCGCTGCATAACCACTCTGCCATCGCGCCGCGAAGGACTTGAAG
>CAYTFA010000129.1:0-6065 GCA_964436755.1 uncultured Rhodocyclaceae bacterium
CGATGTCGAGCGGCCCGAACTTCTTGAACTTGATCTTGCCGTCCTGCGGCTTGCGTCGTTCGGCAATGTCGAGGTCGCACATGATCTTCAGGCGTGCCACCATCGCGTTGCGATAGCTCGCGGGCACCTCGACGTACTTCATCAGCGAACCGTCCTTGCGGAAACGGATCAGCACCTTGTCCTTGCCCAACCCGGGCTCGATGTGGATGTCCGAGGCGCCCTGCTGGTAGGCATCGATGATGATCTTGTTCACCAGCTTCACCAGCTCGTTGTCGGAGGCGGCCGAAGCGACATCGCCGCCGGATGACTCGTCCGAGGTGTCGCCGTCGTCGAGCGTGGACATCAGGTCGCCGATCGAACTGTCGTCGGTATACCCCGGCATGGCCGACGCGCCGAACAACAAATCGAGCGTCTGGATGAAGTCGTGGCGGGTGGTAACCCGGTAATTCACCTTGGCACGCGGAAAGACGTTGTTCACCACACGCGAACCCTTGACCTGCTCGGGGTCCAGACAGACGACGAGAACGCCTTCGGCGCTTTCCTCGACGGGCGCCCACATGGCCTGCTCGAGGAAGTCCCGCTTGAGGTTTTTGAGCAGGTCGATCGGCTTGATGCGATCCGCCTTGTGCGGCTCGTACGGGACCTTGAAGAACTTGGCCAATGCTGCGCCGAGCGCAGGGTGCTTTACCTGGAATTCGTTGACCAGCACCTCCTCCACATCGAGGTTCTTGCGTCGCGCGGTGCGGGTGGCGAGCTCGAGCTCCTGCGCCGAAATCACGGCATCGGCGACGAGGAAGTCATACTTGGTCTTGACCGTCTGCGCGGGCTTGCTGCGCTGGGCAAACGCAATCGCCAGCGTCTCGCACATGCCCTTCACACCCTCCTGGGCGACGGCGGAGAAGGGAGTCCCGGCCTTGTTGTTGATGATCTGGACCACCCCGAGCAGTTCGCTGTTCTGCGCATCGACAATGGGGGCGACGAGCATCTGCTTGGTGCGGTAGCCGGTTCGCTTGTCCACCTCCTGCAGGAAGCGCAGCGAGGAGTTGATTGCCTTCAACTCGCCGTCGTCATAGACATCGCGAATGTTGACGGTCTTCTTCGCCCGCGCCACATAGAAGGCGATGCTTTGCTCGGTGATCGGCAGGCGCAGATCCTTCAACGAGTTGAGTCCCGTCTTGACCTTGCAAACGATGGATGCCTTGTCTTCGCCGACGGAATAAATCGTCAGGCGATCGGCATTGAACAGGTTGCAAATCTCGCCCGACAGTTCGAGCATGATCTCGTCGATGTTGGACGTGGCATGGACCTTGTTAGTGACCGTCTGCAGGTTCTTGAAGAACGCAAGGCGGCTGTCGACGTCGGCCGTGGCGGTATCGGGAGGCGGTACGGGACTCATGCGGCGGACTCCAAGGCGCCAGCACGCGCACGCATCCCCCCCTCGAGGAGGGTGGCCTGCAGGCCGCGCTGGGAAAGCAGGAACGCGGCAGCAGAACTGCGGCGCCCGGTCTGGCAATAGACGATGTACTCCTTGCCGGGATCCAGTGCGGTAGATGCCTGGCGTATGTCGTTTAGCGGTATGTTAATCGCGCCCGGGTAGCCGTCTCCCTGATACTCCGCGGGGAAGCGCACATCGATCCAGACGGCGCCCGCGGCGACTCGCCGCCCCGCTTCGATGCCGTCGACTTTGTGCAGCAGGGGTGCGCGCAGCAGTTCGTTGAAATCCTGCTTTGACAAGCGCAGCAGCATGCCATCGGTGATCATCGCCACCGTGGCATTGCGCTCGGTGTCGGCAACCAGCGCCTCCTCGCCGAAGGCATCACCCTCACGCAACTCGGCCAGCTGTACTGGCGACCCGGCAACCAGGCGGGAGACCTTGCAGCGCCCGCTTTCGATCAGGTAGTAATAGTCGCCGGGATCACCCTGTCGCACGATGGTATCGCCACGCTTCACCGGCACGCGGTTGAAGCGGCCCAGCAGGGTCTGGATGTTCGCGGGGGGTAGCGCCGCGAAGGCGCCGACCGTCAGGTTATCCACGGCGAACATGCCCGACATCATGCGCCAGTCGGTCTGCTCGGCATCCCCGCGCGGCTCTTCGGCCGGCGCCGCCAGTTGGTTCCAGGTGACGACGATGTCGAGCGTATCCTCCTCCATGCTAAGCAGTTCGACATCCGTCAGTGCGCGCGCCATGCCGGGAATCTTGCCGCCGCCGGCCAGCGGACGCGCCCCCAGTTCGAGCCCGCCGACGAGGACCCGCGTAGGACCATCCGGCATCGCAACGAGCATCTGCCCCTTCGCCAGATAGACGAGCTGGCCGCTCCAGTCCCCGGCGCCAAACGGTTCGGCGGAACGATCGAAGGAATGCAGCCTGCACAGCGGCAGCAACGCGCGCAATCCATCCACCCCCATGGCAGACAGGGGTTGCAGGCGCGACAGAAGTTCCACGCTCACCGCTAGCGACATGTCAGATCTCGAACATCTGGTTGTTCTGCAGCAGGCCCGGGCGGAACTCGCCGATGCGGTCTTCGATCTCCTGCATGGTCAGCTCGATCTGTCCCGGCTTGAGGTGCGTGACAAAAATCTCCGCGTCCCGCTGCAGATTGGTGAGTTCATCGAGCAGCATGCTCGGGCAAAGGTGCAACGAGGCCTCCGCCAGCTTCTGCTCGCGGTCGGAAAAGGCGCACTCGATGATGACGTAACGCAGATTGCGGATCAGGTTGACCTGCTTCCACAGGTCCGGGCAGCGTCCCGTATCTCCGGTGAAGACCAGGCTGCCCTGGCCGGAATCGACGTGATAGCCGACCGCCGGCACGGTGTGGTTGGCCGGTAGCGGCACGACCTTGCGCCCGTCCAGATCGATCGCCTCGCCCACCTTGATCGGGGAAAAACGCATGAAGGGCTTCTCTGCCGAAGGGATCACGCTGAAATCCGGCCAGATTGCCCAGTTGAACACATGGGCACGGATGATTTCGAGCGTCGCCTCGGTCGCATGCACCATGACCGGGCGATTGCGCATGTCGCCCACGGTATCGACCATGAAGGGCAGGCAGGCCAGGTGGTCGAGGTGCGAATGGGTGATGAACACATGGTCGATCTGCGCCAGTTCCGCAATCGCCAAGTCGCCAACGCCGGTCCCGGCATCGATCAGGATGTCGTTGTCGACGAGCAGCGAGGTGGTGCGCAGGTGCCGCCCGCCAATGCCGCCGCTGCAACCGAGTATGCGTACCTTCATCGTCTGTTATTTTGTCTCGAACGTGGTGACGCCGTCCCAGCCTTCGCCGGGCGGCTCCTTGCGCAGGTGTTCAACGCGCTTGACGTACAGATCGTACAGGTAACGGGGCTTCATGCGCTGCAGGTTCATCAAAGCAACCTCGGCCTGGTCCCAGTCCTGGGCTCGATAGGACCGCAACGCCTGGTTCCACAGCTTGATCTCGTCGAGATCCTCGCGCGCAACCTTGCCTTCCTCGCCGACCGGTTCGTAGATACCAACCGGCTCGTCCTTTCCCTTGACGCGCACGCGGTCGAGCTCGCGGAAAACGAAGTCCTTCTTCAGCATCTCGCGCGTGGTCTCGCCCACGATCATGCCGACTCCGTACTGCTTGGTGATGCCCTCGAGGCGGGAGCCGAGGTTCACGGCATCGCCCATGACGGTGTAGGACTGTCGCACGGGCGACCCCATGTCGCCGACCGTCATCGGACCGGTATTCACGCCCACCCCGATCTTCAGCTCCGGCCAGCCGCGCGCGACCAGCTGCTTGTTCAGTTCGTGCAGGGCCTGATGCATCTCGAGACCGGTCAGGACGGCGTTCCTGGCGTGCTCGGGATCATCAACCGGCGCACCCCAGAAGGCCATGATCGCGTCGCCGATGTATTTGTCGAGCGTGCCGCGGTGCTTGCGCACGACGATCGTCATGGCACCCAGGTACTCGTTCATCAGGGTTGCCAGCTCTTCCGGCTCGAGGCCTTCCGAGATCGTCGTGAAGCCGCGCACGTCGGAGAAGAGCACGGTCAATTCCGCCTTGCGCCCGACCATGCTGTAGTTCTCCGGGTCGCGGCTCATTTCCTCGACCAGCTCCGGCGGAACGTACTGGCCGAACAGGCCGGTGAGCTGTCGTTTGGCGCGGGACTCGACGAAATAGCCCCAGGACATGTTCATCGCATACAGCAGTCCGACTGCGATCATGCCGTTGGCCAACGGGAGCACGACGTGGGACAGGTGCCAGAAGCCGAAATTCACGCTAAGCATGAAGAGCAGGACGATGACGCCGACGACGGTCGCGCGCAGCGGCGAAAGCATCGGCAGCAGGAAGGCCATGACCGCCCCGGTGAGCAGCACCATCACCACGTCGGCGCCGAGGATGTAGGCCGGCTTGTGCTTGAGCGTACCATCGAGCATGCCGGCGATCAGGTTGGCGTGAATCTCCACCCCGGGATAGGCGGCGCCCACCGGCGTTGCCCGCAAGTCCATCAGGCCCGGTGCGGTGGTACCGACGACGATGACGCGACCAGCGAGCTGTTCCTTGGGCACGCGGTCATTGAGCACATCCGTGATCGAAACGTAGGGGAAGCTTCCCTGCAGGCCGCGATACGGAATCAAGGTGGCGGCGTTTTCGTCGACCGGAATGCGCATGGTGCCGCCGGATGCGGCCTTGAGGTCGAGCCACTCCATCGCGGCGTAGGACGCCGGCGAATTCCCAGGATATCCCGGCGTGATGGTCGGATTGCCGAGCAGGTTGCGCACCATGGCCAAGGCCAGGGCTTCGTAATACTTGCCCTTGTATTCGGCCAGCAGCGGCACGCGCCGCGAGGTACCGTCCTGGTCCACGAGCGGGTTGAAATGTCCGCCGCCGGCCGCCTCCTTCTGGAATTCGGGCAGGTTGCCGCCAAAGCTGATCCACTGGGTAAACCCGATGCGGCGTCCGCTGAACGTACCCGCGGGAAAGACGGCGTCGGGAATCGCCCCCGAACTGGTGCCACCCTCGTTGCTGGAGAAATAGTAGCCAAGCACGATCGGGCGATTCTTCAACGCTGCGGCAAAGCGTGCGTCGTTGCGGATCACCCAGGCGCGCCCCCAACCGTCCGGCAGTTGCGGCCGCAGGTCGCGCAAGGCCGACTGGAACGCAGGCGAGTCGCGCAGTTCCTTCTTGGCCAGCCCCTCCAACGACTTGAGGCCGGAGCTGTCGTCCGGTTCCGCGAATACCACGTCGAAGCCGACCAGCTTTACGCCATACTGGTCGAACAGCTTGTTCATCAGCGTCGCCAGCTTGTCGCGGCCCCACGGCCAGCGTCCCTGCTCTGCCAGGGACTTCTCGTCGATGTCGAGGATCACCACCCGAGAGTCGACCGAACGCGGCATGGTCAAGCGAACCTTGGCGTCGTATATCAGTGCGTCGAGATGGTTGATGAACGGAATCTGGTAGAAGCGCGCAGAGTGGCCGAGCAGGACCAGCAGGATTAGCAGTCCCAACGCATAGCGGGGCAGATACTGTTTGAAGGGCATGCCCTGAATCACCTCGGCCGGCTGTCAGGCCTTGAGGAAGAACTCCATCTTGACACCCGCCAGCTCGATGACGTCATGGTCGGCGAGCGGATGCGCCTGGGCATCGAGCGTCTTGCCATTGACCACCGGGAAGCTGGCGCCTTCGACGTGGGTTATGAAGTAGCCGTGCGGGCGACGCGCAATCACCGCCACCTGTACACCCGGCTTGCCCAGCGTGGTCAGGGTCTTCGTCAGCTCCATCTCCTTGCCGGCACTGCCGCCGGAAAGAATCTGGATCGCACCGAGCGGCAGGGCGGCGGGAGCAGCAGGCGCCGCAGCCGCTGCGGGCGGCGGCGCCATGCCAGGCGACGTCGTGCTGTGCGGAGCATCTGCGCCGGCTGCAGGTGCCGCAGATGCCGCCGGCGCTGTGGGCGCAGGCTTGGCGGCTCCCGGACGGAGGATCATCGTCTTCTCGAAATCCGCATTCGACGTCTGTTGCGGCACCTCGGCGACGAACTTCAGGCGGTACTTGCCGAGCTCGATGACGTCGCCGTTCTGCAGGAAATGCTTGTTTACCGGCTGTCCATTG
>CAYTFA010000130.1:0-6032 GCA_964436755.1 uncultured Rhodocyclaceae bacterium
CCGAGTACGGCATCGACTACAAGGGCTGCGCCGTGCTGGTGGCCTACGACAAGCAAAGCCCGGACATCGCCCAGGGCGTGGATCGCGCTTCCGACGACTACCTCAACCAGGGCGCCGGCGACCAGGGCCTGATGTTCGGCTACGCCTGCGACGAAACGCCGACCCTGATGCCCCTGCCGATCTATCTTTCGCACCGCCTGGTCGAGCGCCAGGCCATGCTGCGCCGCGACGGCCGCCTGCCCTGGCTGCGCCCGGACGCGAAGTCGCAGGTCACGGTGCGCTACGCCGACGGCAAGCCGGTGGCGATCGACACCGTGGTGTTGTCCACCCAGCACTCGCCGGAGATGTCCGACGGTCCGAAGATGAAGCAGTCGGCGATCGACGCGGTGATCGAGGACATCATCAAGCCCGTACTGCCCAAGGAGCTGATGAAGGGCGACGTCAAGTACCTGGTGAACCCCACCGGCCGCTTCGTCGTCGGCGGCCCGCAGGGCGACTGCGGCCTGACCGGGCGCAAGATCATCGTCGACACCTACGGCGGCGCGGCGCCGCACGGCGGCGGCGCCTTCTCCGGCAAGGACCCGTCCAAGGTGGACCGTTCCGCCGCCTATGCCGGTCGCTACGTGGCGAAGAACATCGTCGCCGCCGGCCTCGCCAGCAAGTGCCTGGTGCAGATTTCCTATGCCATCGGCGTCGCCCAGCCGACCTCGGTCTGGGTCACGACCCAGGGCACCGGCAAGGTCTCCGACGAGAAGATCGCCGAACTGGTGAAGAAGCACTTCGACCTGCGGCCGAAGGGCATCGTGCAGATGCTCGACCTGCTGCGCCCGATCTACGAGAAGACCGCCGCCTACGGCCACTTTGGCCGCGACGAGCCGGAATTCACCTGGGAAAATACCGACAAGGCGGCCGCGCTGCGCGTGGACGCAGGGCTGTAAGCCCGCAGCCCGAAGGGCCTTGTCGGTATTTCGGCGAAGGCTAACCCCGGCAAATGCCGGGGTTAAGCCGCGCAGCGGCGGCCGTAGCCAAAATACCGGCCCCTAAGACCTGCCCGGCAATGTGTGAAAGGCCCGCCACAGGCGGGCCTTTTTCTTTGGCGCGGCTGCGCCGATCCGGGTGCCTTGGCCGATAATCGGCAGCATGAACGACCTCGCCAAGAACGTGCTGGGCGGCATCCTGCAATCCTGCAGCACGGATCCGATGACAGGTTACTTCCGCACCGGCGACTGCCAGGTGACGGAGGAGGACACGGGCAACCACGGCGTATGCATTGTCGCCAGCGCCGAGTTCCTCGCCTTCTCGAAGGCCCGCGGCAACGACCTGACGACGCCGCGCCCCGAATTCGACTTTCCCGGACTCAAGCCCGGTGACCGCTGGTGCCTCTGTTCGCCGCGCTGGCAGGAGGCGCTGCAGGCGGGCAAGGCACCGCCGGTGGTGCTCGAGAGCACGTCGCTGGCCGCGCTCGAATTCGTGCGCCTGGGCGACCTCAAGCGCCATGCCGTGCGCATCGACGAGGAGCGCGAATGAGCCCGCTCTATGAACTCTCCGCCAGGCGGCTGGACGGCAGCGAACAGTCGATGCGCGAATTCAAGGGCAAGGTGCTGCTGATCGTGAATGTCGCCAGCCGCTGCGGTTATACGCCGCAGTACGAAGGTCTGGAGCGGCTCTGGCGATCCTATGGCACGCGGGGTCTGGCGGTGCTTGGCTTCCCCTGCAATCAGTTCGGCGGCCAGGAGCCCGGGGATGCGGGGCAGATCGGCGAGTTCTGCCGGACGAGCTACGACGTCAGCTTCCCCATGTTCGCCAAAGTCGAGGTCAACGGCGCCGGCACGCACCCGGTGTTCGCCCTGCTCAAGTCGGCGGCGCCCGGCCTGCTCGGCACCGAGGCGATCAAGTGGAACTTCACGAAGTTCCTCGTCGACCGCGAGGGCCGCGTCGTCGCCCGCTACGCGCCGGCCCGCACGCCCGACGAAATCGCCGGCGATATCGAAAAGCTGCTCTGATGCAGGCGGCCTAGGCCGCCGCCTTCTTGCGGGATCGGGATTTCGAGGTGGCGGTTGCGGCCTCGTCGAAGGAGTCGTCTTCCGGACCGCCGAATCGAACGACATGAACTCCGGCCGGAAGGTCCGTCCTGCGGCGGGAAATCTCGCGCAGCCAGGTGTTGCCCGGCGGTGCCAGAACATCCATGAGGCTTGTGGTTCGGCGATTCATGTGCAGCTCCTGCGTATGTCGTTAATTGGTCCGGCATGCCCGGACTGCACCCCCGGTTACCGGCGCCCCACAGGCACCGGAAGTGAAAAAATGAAGGCCCTGCCGGGGGAGCAGGGCCTTCAGGCGGCCGGAAAGAGGAGGAAACCGGCCGCCGGGGGAAGACGTCAGCGCTTGAAGTAAGCGTATGAATCAGCTAGGAATTTGCGGATAATTTGGGTTTCCATGGCAGTTTCTTGCAGTCCATTTGCGTATCGCGTACCGGGTAGATGGGGCCACCGGCAAATGGTTCAACCGCGAAATGCAACAAGTTGTTGCTAGCCGATGTCGCCGTCCACGTAAAACCAGCGGCCGTCCTCGCATACGAACCGGCTGACTTCGTGCAGGCGCTGCGCGCGGCCGCCGATGCGGCAGCGGGCGACGAACTCGACGGTTGCCGCATCGCCGTCCGTGGTCCGCGCCTTCACCTCGAGACCGAGCCACTTGGGCGGCGCATCCGCGCCCAGATTCAATGCCGGCGGACGCGTGGAGGCATGCCAGCTCGCCAGCAGGTAGCCTTCGAGGCCCAGCACGTAGGCGCTGTAGCGCGAGCGCATCAGCGCTTCCGCATCCGCCGCCGCAGCACCGGCGTGCAGGCGACCGCAGCATTCGGCATAGGCCGCCGCGCGTCCGCAGGGGCAGGGCGTCACGACGGCGGCGCGCCGTCCGGAGGAATCGCGCATTTTGGGCAGTCGCGGCCGAAGGGGGAAAGGAAGCGCCACCAGACCCAGGCCAGCAAGGGAAGCAGCGCAAGCAGTGCCATGTCGATCCAGCCCGGCTGCGCCAGCTCGCCGTGCCACCAGGCCACGGCCGTGCGTATGCCTTCGACGAGCAGCACGAGGTAGGCAAACCCCGCCGCCAGCAGCAAGGTCCGCTTCACACGCCACCCCGCTCGTAGACCCACTGCAGCAGCGCATCCAGCGCCGGCTGGGCGGCGCCGGCATTGGCATGGTTTACGAAGAAGACGACGATCCAGCGCCGGCCGGACTTGTCGAGCACCCAGCCGGCGATGCTGCGTACCCCCTCGAGCGAGCCGGTCTTGATATGGGCCTGCCCGGCGATGCCGTTCTGCCGCAGGCGCTTCTTCATCGTGCCGTCGGTCGCCGCGACGGGCAGCGAGGCGATCAGTTCCGGCATCACGGCGCTCTTCCACGCGACGGCCAGGGCGCGCCCGAGCCCCTCGGCAGTGATGCGCTCGCGCCGGGACAGGCCGGAGCCGTTCTCCAGCACCAGGTCCGGTACGACCAGTCCGCGCGCATCGAGCCACGCACGCACGGCGGCATCGGCATCCTCCGCGCTGGCCGGCCGCCTGCCGGACTCGAGGCCGAGGGTGAGGAAGAGCTGGCGCGCCATGACGTTGTTCGAATACTTGTTGATGTCGCGCACGACCTCGCCCAGCGTCGGCGACGGCAGGGTGCCCACCAGGCGCGCGTCGGCGGGAACCGCACCGTCACGCACCGTGCCATCGAAGCGGCCGCCGAGTTCGGCCCAAAGCTGGCGAAAGACGCCGAGGATGTAGGCCGGGTGCTCCTGCACCGCAAGGTTCCAGCGTTGCTCGCCGCAGCTTGCCGGCAGTGTGCCGGTGAGCACCAGCCGGCTGCTGGCGCCGTGATCGAAGACGTCGGCACGCAGACGCTCCTTCCAGTCGCCGCAGCCGTTGCCGTTACCCAGCACGATCTTGTTGACGACGTCGAGGTTGGCCGGCGCCGGCTCCAGTGCGACGGTGACCGTCTTCAGCGCCGCATCGGGGATGAGCTGCAGGGTGACCGCCTTGAAGTTGAGCAGCAATGCGTCGGGAGCGACGTTGTAGGGACGTAGCGGCTGCGCGTCGAAGCGGCCGGGATCCGCCGCCGGCACGACGAACGCGCTGCGGTCGAGCACCAGCTCGCCGCGCACTTCGCGCACGCCGTGTGCGCGCACCTGGCGCAGCAGGCGGCCAAACTGCTCATAGGTGAGTTTTGGATCGCCGCCGCCGCGCAGGTGCAGGTCGCCGGCGAGCACGCCATCCGCCACAACCCCGCTGGCATAGGCCTCGGTCTTCCAGGTGTAGGCCGGGCCGAGCAGGTCGAGCGCGGCGAAGGTGGTGAGCAGCTTCATCGTCGATGCCGGGTTCATCGCCACCCTGGCATTGACGGCCAGACGCGGCGTGCCGGCATCGACCTCGCGCACCCAGATCGCCGTGCCCGAGACCGGGATGCCGGCGAGGCGCAGGGCCTGCGCCACGGCCGCCGGCGGCTCGTCGGCGCGCGCGGCCAGGGTGAGCAGGAGCAGCAGGCCGAAACACAGGGTACGCATGGGCCGATCTTATAGAATCGGCGGCATAACAAGGAGGAGAGCAACGATGGAAATCCCGGCCTGGCAGCCGTCGGCCGCGGTCGTCCGCGCAGCGAAGATCACCGCCTTCTCCGACTGGCTGGCGGCGGAGCGGGGGCTCCGCTTTGCCGACTACGACGCGCTGTGGCGCTGGTCGGTAAGCGACCTCGAGGGATTCTGGGGCGCGATCTGGGACTGGTTCGCCATCCCGGCCGCGACACCGCCGGCCCGTGTACTGGCCGATCCGAAGATGCCGGGCGCACGCTGGTTTCCGGGCGCCACGCTGAACTACGTCGATCAGGTGTTCCGCCACGCCACCGACGCGCGCCCGGCCATCGTCTCCCGCAATGAGGCAGGGATCACGCGCGAGCTGACCTGGGCCGAGCTGCAGCGCCAGACCGGGGCACTGGCGGCGACGCTGCGCAGGATGGGCGTCGCCCGCGGCGACCGCGTGGTGGCCTACCTGCCCAATGTCCCCGAGACAATGGTCGCCTTTCTGGCCGTAGCGAGCCTCGGCGCCATCTGGTCGGCCTGTTCGCCCGACATGGGGCGCATCGCGGTCGTGGATCGCTTCCGCCAGATCGAGCCGAAGGTGCTCATCGCGGTCGATGGCTACCGTTTCGGCGGAAAGGACTATGACCGCCGCGAACTGATCCACGAGCTGCGTGCGGAACTGCCCAGCATCGACCACATGGTCCTGCTGCCCTCGCTCGACGAGAAGGCCGATCCCGGCGAGTTCGCCGACTGCATCCCGTGGTCGGCGGCAACGGCGGATTCGACTCCGCTGCAGGTCGCACACGTGCCGTTCGACCACCCGCTGTGGGTCGTGTATTCGTCGGGCACCACGGGGCTGCCCAAGCCCATCGTGCATTCCCATGGCGGCATCGTCCTCGAGCACGTGAAGATGGCGGCCCTGCATCTCGACCTCGGCCCGGAAGACCGCTTCCACTGGTATTCGAGCAGCGGCTGGATCATGTGGAATTGCCAGGTCGGCGGCCTCCTGCTCGGCTGCACGGTCTGCCTCTACGACGGCAATCCGGGCTGGCCGGATTGGGGCGCCCTCTGGCGCTTCGTCGGCGAAACCGGAGTGACGTTCTTTGGCGCCGGCGCCGCCTTCTTCCTGTCCTGCCTCAAGGCGCACGTCGAACCGAACGCGGTCGCCGACCTCGCCGCGCTGCGGGCCATAGGCTCCACCGGCTCGCCGCTGCCGCCCGAAGGCTACCAGTGGATCTACGACCACGTGCGCGGCGACATCTGGCTGAATCCGATTTCCGGGGGTACCGATTTCGCCGGCTGCTTCGTCGGCGGCGTGCCGACGCTGCCGGTCCATCTCGGCGAAATGCAGTGCCGCTGCCTCGGCGCCAAGGTCGAAGCCTGGGACGAATCCGGCAAGCCGCTGCTCGACGAAGTCGGCGAACTGGTCTGCAGCGCGCCGATGCCCTCGATGCCGCTGAAGTTCTGGAACGATCCCG
>CAYTFA010000131.1:0-6013 GCA_964436755.1 uncultured Rhodocyclaceae bacterium
GGCGCCGCCAACATGCAGAAGCGGTAACCGGCTTTCAAGGACTGAGCTGGCTGGCCGGTCGTCGTCAGCCGCGACTGCCGTACATGGCCTCGATCTCGATTTCGTAGGCCTTGTAGATGCTGCTACGGCGCACCTTCATGGTCGCCGTGACCTCGCCGTCGTCGTGGTCGAGTTCCTTCGCCAGCAGGTGGAACTTGCGCACCTGGGCCACCTGGGCCAGGCGCGCGTTGCCGGCATCCACCTGCTGTGAAATCAGGTCGCGCACGGCAGGATGCTCGGCCAGCGAGCGGAAGTTGGTGAAGGCCAGCCGCTCGCGCTCTGCCCACTTGCCGACGGTCTCGAAGTCGATCTGGATCAGCGCCGAGACGAAGTTGCGGCCATCGGCAACGACGATGCACTCCTTGACGTAGGGGCTCGCCTTCATGCAGTTCTCGATCTCCGACGGCGTCAGGTTCTTGCCGCCTGAGGTGATCATGACGTCCTTCAGGCGGTCCACGATCTTCACGTCGCCTTCGATCTCCGCCACCACGTCGCCGGTATGCAGCCAGCCATCGCGGATCGCCGCCGCCGTCGCTTGCGGATTCTTGTAGTAGCCGGCGAACACGGCATCACCCCTCACCTGCAGTTCACCCTCGGCGCCGACGCGGTACTCGAGCCCGGCGATGGGCGTGCCCACGGTGCCCAGACGCACGCGATCGCGGCGCTGGCCGAAGATCATGCCGGTCGACTCCGTGAGCCCATACACCTCGACCAGCGGCACGCCGAGGATGCGGAAGAAATGGATGATGTCGGGCGAGATGTGCGCCGCCCCGGTCAGCGCCACGGCCGTGTCGCGCAGGCCCACGTAGTTCTGCAGGGCGCGCAGGATCAGCCAGTACCAGAACGAAAACACCAGCCATTCGCCCAGGCTGCGCTGCTGCGGCGCCTTGCAGGCAAACGGCCGGCAGGCCGCCATAGCGCGCTCGTACAGGCGCCGCCGCAGCGGTCCCGTCTCGTGCATGCGGATGCTGATCGCCGCGTGGAGCTTCTCCCAGATGCGCGGCACGCCGAGGAACAGCGTCGGCGCCACTTCGCGCAGGTCCTCCTGCACGGTGCGGATCGACTCGCCGAAGTTCACCTGCGAACCGATGTAGATCGGCGTGAAGGTGGTCAGCATCTGCTCGGCGACATGGCACAGCGGCAGGTAGGACAGGTGCCGCGAGTCCGCATCGAGTTCCAGGCGCTCGACGATGCCGATCGCCTCGGCGCGGATGTTGGCATAGCTGATCATCGCCCCCTTGGGCTTGCCGGTCGAACCCGAGGTGTAGATCATGAGGCCGATGTCGGCCAGCACCTGCTGCGCCAGCGCGGCATCGACGCAGTCCCGGTGCAGCGACTCGTATTCGACGCCAAGCGCCTCCAGCCGGGAGAACGCCACCACGCGGTCGCGGAAGGCCGCCGACGTGTTGCGCAGGCCCTTCTCCTCCATGACCACGATCATCCTCAGCCGCGGCAGGGAGTCGATGGCGGCCAGCACCTTGTCGGTCTGCTCCTGGTCCTCGCAGACCACGATCTCGACATCGGCATGCTCGAGCACGTAGGCCACTTCGTTGCTCGGGCTGGTCGGATAGACGCCGACGGTGACGGCACCGACGAGTCCCGCGCCCATTTGCGCGAGCACCCATTCGACCCGGTTCTCGGCGATGACCCCGACGTGGCCGCCCGGCTGCAGCCCCAGCGCACGCAATCCCTGGCCGACATGGCCGGCACGGCGGAAATAGTCGGCCCAGGTGATCGGATTCCAGATGCCGAATTCCTTCTGCCGGATGGCGACGCCGCGCGGATTGCGCCGCGCCCGCTCGCGCAGCATCTGCGGCAGGGTCTGCATGGGCAGGTCGGGGATCACGACAGCCACCGCTTGCGCCGCTTGTAGTGCTTGACGTCGCGAAAGCTCTTGCGCTCGTCGCCGCTTCCCATGCCGAGGTAGAACTCGCGCACGTCGCGATCGGCCGCCAGCTTTTCCGCCGGTCCGTCGATCACCACCTTGCCCGTCTCCATGATGTAGCCGGTATGGGCCACCGCCAGCGCCACCGATGCGTTCTGCTCGACGAGCAGCATGGAGACCCCCTGCTCGGCATTGATGCGGGCGATGATGGAAAAGATGTTCTCGACCAGCAGCGGCGCCAGGCCCAGCGAAGGCTCATCGAGCAGCATCAGGGTCGGCCGCGCGATCAGCGCGCGGCCGATGGCGAGCATCTGCTGCTCGCCGCCCGACAGGTAGCCGGCCAGCCCGCTGCGCCTCTCGTACAACCGCGGGAAATACTCATAAACCAGGTCGAACTCCGGCTTCGCGACGGCACGCCCGGACAGCGCATACGTGGCGGCGACGAGGTTCTCCTCGACGGTGAGGTCCTCGAACACGCGGCGCCCCTCCATCACGTGGAACAGGCCGGCGCGCACCAACTGGTGCGGATGCAGGCCGGCCGTGTCGCGTTCCTCGTAGCGGATCTGTCCCCCCGTCAACTCGCCGTTCTCCAGCGTGAGCAGGCGCGAAATCGCCTTCAGCGTCGTGCTCTTGCCGGCGCCGTTGGAGCCCAGCAGCGCGACGATCTCGCCGCGCGCGACGCGCAGCGAGAGGCCGCGCAGGACCTGCACGGCGTTGTTGTAGATGACCTCGATGTTGTTGAGGTCGAGCAGCAGGGGCGCCGCCATGCCGGCCTCAGTCGAGATGGATCCAGTCGGACGCCGGCAGCATCTTCTGCTGCTTGCTGTCGAAGCGGTAGATGCGGCCGACCGGGATCGAGTTGCCGCGGATGGTGATCGGCACGCCGACCACGCCGCCGGTGTCGAAGTTCTTGATGGTGTTCAGCGAGGCCTTGAGGTTCTTGCCGTCGAGGGGCTTGCCGGCATCGAGGGTGCGCTTGGCCGCCTCGGTGAACAGCATCGCCGTGAGGAAGCCCTGCATGTAGGCATTCGACTGGTACTCCGGCCGCATCTTGCGGATGCGGTCGAGCATCGGCGCCTTGGCGTCGGTCTCGTAGTAGTAGCGGAAGGGCATCACGCCCATGAAGCCGTCCGCCGCCTCCGCCATCTTCGCCACCATCGAGTTGTCCATCGACCAGAAGGTGCCCATGAAGTGGCTCTTCATGCCGGTCTTGCGCGCCTGGGTGATGAACTCGGGGATCGGCGCCAGCACGTAACCGTGGAAGATCGTGTAGTCGGGATCGGCACGGCGCAGCTTGACGATCTCGGTCGATACGTCGACGCTGCCCGGCGGCGTCATGATCTTGCCGGCGACGACGAGGCCGAGCTTCTTCGCCAGCGCTTCGCTCTCGTCGATCGGGTCGCGCCCGAACTCGGTGTCGGAATAGACGAAAGCCACCTTGGCACCGGGCTTCTCCTTGGCGATGTGGCGCATCAGGATGCCGAACATCTCGGTGTAGTCGGGGCCGACCAGGAACTGCAGCGGATACTTCTTCGGATCGTTGATTTCCGTGGCGAAGGAAGCGCCCGCCATCAGGATCGAACCCATGCGGTCGAGCTCGGGGTTGATGGTCTTGGCGAAGGCCGTGGAATCGCCGTAGTAGAGGTTCACCTTGTTCTGGCTGGTGATCTTCTTGAAGGCCGCGACCGAGGCATCGACCTTGTAGGCCGTGTCTTCCGGCACGTAGCGCACCTTGCGGCCCTTGATGCCGCCGGCGTCGTTGACGATCTTCACGTAATCGGTGATGCCGGCATGGATGCCGATGCCGGCGAAGGCGAAGACCCCGGTCATCGGGATCGAGCCGCCGATGACGATCTCCTCCTGGGCCTGTGCCGCGGGCGCGGCGACGAAGCTGGCGGCGGCGAGCAGCGCGCCGAGCAGCCGGGTAAGGCGGTTTGGTTTCATGTTGCGTTTCTCCTCGTGTTATCCCTGCGCCCGGAAGGGCCACAGGTGAAAGAAGCGGCGCACGCGGCGCCACATTTCCTGGAGCCCCAGGGGCTCGAAGACCAGGAAGCCGACGATCAGCAGGCCGAAGACGATGGTGCGCACGGGCGACAGGATCACCGCGCCCTCGCTGCCCAGCGGCAGCCAGCCGACGACCAGTTTGAGCACCTCGGGCACCATGGTCATGAAGGTCGCGCCGAGGATGCCGCCGAGTATCGTGCCCCTGCCGCCGACGATCACGGCGGCAAGGAAGAAGATGGACATCATGAGCGGAAAGCTCTCCGGCGTGACGACGCGGAAGAAGTAGGCCCACAGGCCGCCGGCCAGCCCGGCATAGAAGGACGACAGCGCGAACGAGAGCAGTTTGTAGCGCAGCAGCGGAATGCCCAGGACCTCCGCGGAAATGTCGCGGTCGCGGATGGCGATGAAGGCACGGCCGATGCGGGTGCGGAACAGGTTCGCCGCGCCGGCCAGCATCAGTATCGTGACCGGCACGATCAGCCAGTAGAGGCGGAACGAGGTATCCAGGGCGACGCCGAGGATGCGCGCCGGCGGCACCGTGAGGCCACCCGTGCCGCCCGTCATGCCCTTCCAGTTGGCGAACAGGAAGTGCAGGATGAAGGAGGCGGCAATGGTGGCGATGGCGAGGTAGAGGCCCTTCACGCGCAGCGAGGGGATGCCGACCACCATCCCCGCCACCAGGGCAACGCCGCCGCCGGCAAGCAGGTTCACCAGCACCGGCGTGCCGAAGCGCTGCTCGAAGACCGCCACCGTGTAGGCACCCAGCCCCATGAAGGCGGCCTGGCCCAGGCTGACCAGGCCCGTGTAGCCGGTCAGGATGTTGAGTCCCGTGGCACTGGCGATGTTGATGGCGACCAGGCAGGCCAGATAGAGCCAGTATTCGTCGACCGCGAACGGAAATGCCAGCAGGCAGGCACCGAGCACGCCCAGCCAGACCCACTGGGTACGGCTGTCGAACAGCGACTCGTCGTGCAGGTAGGTCTGCTTGGCGGTGCCGATGCGCATCAGAGCCTCTCGATCTCGTGCGTGCCGAACAGCCCGTAGGGGCGGATCATGAGCACCAAGATCAGCGTGCTGAAGGTGGTCAGCAGCTTGTATTCGCCGCCGACATAGCCGCCGGCGATCGCCTCCAGCAGTCCGATGCCGAGGCCGGCGACGAGCGCGCCGAGCACCGAATCGAGTCCGCCGACGATCACCACCACCAGCACCGACAGCCCGAACACCCCCATGCTGGAAGAGATGCCGCCGATGGCGCCGACCACGATGCCGGCCACCGCCGCGATCATCGCCGCGGCAATCCACGCCAGCGAGAAGACGCGTGGCACGTTGATCCCGACCGAGTAGGCCGCCGCCTGGTCACTGGCCGTCGCCCGCAGCGCCACGCCGCCACGCCACCAGCGGAACACGGCGAGCGCCACGGCGATCAGCGCGGCGGCGACGAGGAAGCCGTAGAACACCTTGGGCGGCACGAAGGCCTCGCCGATCATGATGGGATCGTTGGACATGAATTCCGGGAGACGCTGCGGATCGGCGGTCCAGATCAGCTCCACCACCCCGATCAGGATCGAGGACAGGCCGACGGTCACCATCAGCACGGAGATCGGCGGCTCGCCCAGCATCGGCCGTATCGTCAGGCGCTCGATGAGGGCACCGCCGATGCCGCTGCCGAGGATGGCGGCGATGATCGCGAGCCATACCGGCCAGTGCAGGCTGGAGGCCATGCCGAAGAAGATGTAGGCGCCCATCATCAGCATCTCGCCGATCGCCAGGTTCACCACCCGCGTCGCCTTGTAGACCATGACGAAGGCCAGCGCGGTCAGCGCGTAGAGGCCGCCGGTGCCGATGCCGGCCAGCGAGATCTCGAGCAGGTAGAGCCAGTCCATCTCAGGCCGCCGCCGCCGACGGCTGGCGCAGGCGCAGACGCAGTTCGCCGACGTCGGCCGAACCAAGGTAGGCCCGAATCACCTCCGGGTTCTCCTGCACGTCGCGCGGCGTGCCGTCGGCGATCACCTGGCCGAAGTTGAGCACCACGACGTGGTCGGAGAGGTCCATCACCATGCCCATGTCGTGCTCGACCATGAGGAT
>CAYTFA010000132.1:0-5947 GCA_964436755.1 uncultured Rhodocyclaceae bacterium
CCCTGCTGCCCGAGGCGCGCATCGTGGTCGGCCACGGCCAGCTGCCGGAGCGCGAACTGGAGCGCGTGATGCGCGAATTCACCCAGCAGAAGCACAACCTGCTGCTGTGTTCGACCATCATCGAAACCGGCATCGACAACCCGCACGCCAACACCATAGTCATCCATCGTGCCGACAAGTTCGGCCTCGCCCAGCTGCACCAGTTGCGCGGCCGCGTCGGCCGCAGCCACCACCAGGCCTATGCCTACCTGCTGACCCATGAGGATGCCAAGCCGACCGCCCAGGCCAAGCGCCGGCTGGAGGCGATCCAGGCAATGGAGGAACTTGGCTCCGGTTTCTTCCTCGCCATGCATGACCTGGAAATTCGCGGTGCCGGCGAGGTGCTTGGCGAAAGCCAGTCGGGGGATATCCACGAGGTTGGCTTCGCCCTCTACACCAACATGTTGAACGCCGCGGTACGCGCACTGAAGTCCGGCGCGGCCATGCCGGACCTGACCAAGCCTTTGTCGATAACGGCGGAAATCAACCTGGGCGTGCCTGCCCTGCTCACCGACGCCTACTGCCCGGATGTCCATGAGCGGCTGACCCTGTACAAGCGCCTGGCCGACTGCGCGAACGAAGACGAACTGTCCGGCCTGCGCGAGGAACTCATCGATCGCTACGGGGAAATGCCGCCGCAAACGCTCGCCCTCGTCGAAACCCACAGGATGCGGCTGGCGGGCCGCGCACTCGGCCTGGCCAGGCTGGATGCCGGGCCGGCCGCGATACAATTGCAGTTTTTGCCCAACCCCCCGATCGATCCAGCAACCATCATCCGCCTGATCCAGAGCGACCGCAGCCTGAAGCTCGCCGGGCAGGACAAGCTCCTATGGCAAAAACCGACCACGGAGCTGCGCGACCGCGCCGCTGCGATACGACAACTCTTCGATAAGCTGAAACACTGATGCAGATCACCGAAAACCTCAACATCGAGTCCTTCGAGCCGATGCCTACGCCCGAGGAAATCCATGCGCGGGTACCGCTCACCGACACAGCGGCGGAAACGGTACTGACGGGTCGCCGCACCCTCGAGCGCGTCCTCGACGGGCAGGACCCGCGCGTCTTCGTCATCGTCGGACCCTGCTCCATACACGACCCGGTGGCAGGCCTCGACTACGCCCGGCGCCTGCAGGCACTCGCTGCCGAGGTGGCGTCCACGCTGGTACTCGTGATGCGCGTCTATTTCGAAAAGCCGCGCACCTCCACGGGCTGGAAGGGCTTCATCAACGATCCGCGCATGGACGACTCCTTCCATGTGGAGGAAGGCATGCAGAAGGCCCGGGAGTTCCTCCTTGCCGTCAACGAGCTGGGACTGCCGGCCGCCACCGAGGCGCTCGACCCGATCGGACCGCAATACCTCGGCGACCTGATTGCCTGGGCGGCGATCGGCGCACGTACCTCGGAATCACAGACGCATCGCGAAATGTCCTCCGGCCTCTCGGCCCCGGTGGGCTTCAAGAACGGCACCGACGGCTCGCTCGATGCCGCCGTCAATGCCATCATCTCGGCCTCGAGTCCGCACAGCTTCCTCGGCATCAGCATGCAGGGACGTACCTGCGTCGTGCGCACTGCCGGCAACCGCTACGGCCACCTCGTGCTGCGCGGCGGCGGCGGCCGCCCGAACTACGACACGGTAAGCGTTGCCCTGGCCGAAGAAGCGTTGGGGCGGGCCAGGCTCCCGACCAACATCGTCATCGACTGCTCGCACGCCAACAGCTACAAGAAACCGGAGCTGCAGCCGCTGGTCATGCACGACTGCATAAGCCAGATCTGCGCCCAGCGCGCTGCCGGTCACCGCTCCATCGTCGGCCTCATGGTCGAAAGCTTCATCGAGGCAGGAAACCAGCCGATTCCCGACGACCTGTCCAAGCTCAAATACGGCTGCTCGGTCACCGATGCCTGCGTCGACTGGCCGACCACCGAGAAGATGATCCGCCAGGCCGACGCGACCCTGCGCGGAACGATCACCCCTTCCCGCCCCCAGTGACGCCGCCATGACCCTGATCCGCCCCTTTCGCGGCCTGCGCCCCGCACCCGGCAAGGCCGGTGCCGTTGCCGCTCCGCCCTACGACGTCCTTTCCAGCGAGGAGGCGCGCGTCCGCGCCGCCGGCAAGCCGTGGTCCTTCCTCCATATCTCGAAGCCGGAGATCGACCTGCCGCGCGACATCGACCCGTATGCACCCGAGGTCTATGCCAAGGCGGCAGCGAATCTCGAGCACATGCTGGCTGCAGGCATCCTGCGCCGCGACGACGTCCCCTGCTACTACGCCTACCGCCTGACCATGCCGCCCGGCGAGGGCCAGGAGGGTCCGGACCATGTCCAGACCGGCCTCGTCGCCGCCGCCAGCGTCGCCGATTACGACAGCAACCGCATCCGCAAGCATGAATTCACGCGCCCGGACAAGGAAGATGACCGTGTCCGCCAGATCGACACGCTGAACGCACAGACCGGCCCGGTGCTACTGGCCCATCCTTCATCGCCGCGCGCCGACGAACTCGTCGCTGCCATCGCCCAGGGCGAAGCGGAAGCCGATGTCACGGCCGACGACGGCATCCGCCATCAGATCTGGGTTTTGCGCGACCCGGCGCGCATCGCCGCGATCGGCGCGGTGTTCGAGGCCATGCCGGCGCTCTACATCGCCGATGGGCACCATCGCTCCGCGGCGGCCTCGCGCGTCGCGGCGGCGCACCGGCGCCAGGGCGGCACCGAGTCGGCTGAATCCTTCCTGGCGGTGATCTTCCCTGCCCACCAGATGAAGATCCTCGACTACAACCGCGTCGTGCGTGACCTGCACGGCCTCGACGAAGCAACCCTGGTGCAACGCCTCGCTGCCCACTTTACGGTTGCCGACGGCGCGGAGCGCGTCCATCCGGCGCGCCCCGGCGAATTCGGCATGTACATGGCCGGACGCTGGCGCAAGCTGAAGATACGCCCGGAGCTCGTTCCGGTCGATCCGGTGGAAAGCCTGGACGTCTCGCTGCTGTCGCACTTCGTGCTCGGGCCGCTGCTGGGCATCGCCGACCTGCGCCGCGACAAGCGTATCGACTTCGTCGGCGGCATTCGCGGCCTCGGCGAACTCGAACGCCGCGTCGACTCGGGTGAAATGGCGATCGCCTTCTCGCTGCACCCAACGCGCATGGACCAGCTGATGGCGGTGGCCGACAGCAACAACGTGATGCCGCCCAAGTCGACCTGGTTCGAGCCGAAGCTGGCCGACGGCCTCGTTTCGCACGTGCTCGACTAGAGGCAGCCCGAAGGACCACCGTCCCGCAAACCATCGGAGCGCCATTCGTCATGCCTAGCCTGGACATGCGCACGCTGATCCTGCTGACGATCCTGGCCAACTTCGTGCTGGCGGCAGGCCTTCAATTGGTTCGCCGGATCACCCGCGGCGAAGACGACAGCGTCAAGTTCTGGGCACGGGCATCCCTGGCATCGGGATTCGGCAACATCCTGCTGCTGCTACGCGGAGCCGCGCCCGACCTGGTGTCGGTGATCGGGGCGAACTTCCTGCTTGTGTGGGGAACCGCCCAACTGTATTCGGGCACACGGCATTTTTTCGGGCTGAGCACGCGCTTCCCCCTGGCGTCCGTGGTGGCCGGCCTGCTGACCGTCGCGATGATTCCACTGACCTATACGGCGCCCAGCCTCTCCGGTCGCATTGCCCTCATTTCCTATGCGGTGGGGGCGGTAAACGTGGCGCACGCCGTCCTCCTCCTGCGCGCCACCGAACTATCCTTCCGCCAAACAGCCCGCTTCCTCGGCGTCGTGCTGCTGGCCACGGCCCTGTTCTTCCTGGCGCGTGGAACGGTGGCGCCGCTGACGGTCGAAGGAACGGACTTCATGGCCGTCGCCGGGTGGCTCAATTCGGCCGCTTTCATCTCCGCCGTCCTGCTCTACATGTGCCTTGCCACTGCCCTCCCCATCATGGTCATCGCACGCATGCAGTCTTCGCTGCGGGACGCCGAGGAAGCAAACCGGGCCGCAAGCCAGTTGCTGACCTCCGTGGTCGATAACAACCCCAACATGATCTTCCTCAAGCGCGCCGATGACCTGCGCTTCGTCCTCTTCAACAAGGCCGGCGAGGAGATGATCGGGGTCAGTCGCGTCGAGATGCTGGGCAAGAACGACCACGACTTCTTTCCACGGGAGCAGGCCGACGCTTTTACCCGCAAGGACCGCGAAGTACTCGCATCGGCCGCCATCGTAGATATCCCCGAGGAGCCGATCGAGACACGGCATCGCGGCCAGCGCTTCCTTCACACCAAGAAGCTCGCCCTGCGCGGCGCCGATGGCGAGCCGGAATACCTGCTGGGGATTTCCGAAGACATCACCGAGGCCAAGCGCAACCGGGACGAGCTCGCGCACTATCGCGAGCAGCTCGAGCAACTGGTGGAAGCGCGCACGACCGACCTCCGCAATGTCCACCAGAAGTTGCTGGACAACCAACTGGCAATGGACCAGGTCGGCATCGGCATCGCCTGGATCGATGCACGGGACGGACGCTTTCTCTATGCCAACGGATTTGGACACAAGCTGACCGGCTATTCGGAGAGCGAAATCCTGGGCTTGCGCGTCTTCGATGTCGTCCCCGACCTCGGCGTCGAGCAGTTCCACGAACTCGCTGCTGCCTGCCGGGCGCAGGGTCGCCTGGTGCTGGAGGTGCTGGCGCGCTCCAAGGATGGCCGGCGCATCCCGGTCGAGGTCACGGCTTTCTATCAGCAGGGAAGATCCGGCGAACCCGACCGGATTATCGAATTCGTCACCGACATCACGGAACGCAAGCGCGCCGAGGAGGAACTCCAGCAGGCGCGCCAGCGGGCGGAAGCGGCCAACGTCGCCAAGAGTGCCTTCCTCGCCAACATGTCGCATGAAATCCGCACCCCGCTCAATGCAATCACGGGCATGGCCCATCTGGTCCGACGCGCCGGCCTCACGCCCCAGCAGTCGGCACACATGGGAAAGCTCCTCGCCGCGGGGGATCATCTGCTGGGCATCATCAACGCGGTGCTCGAACTCTCGAAGATAGAGGCAGGAAAGTTCGCTCTCGACGAAGCCCACGTCAATGTGGCTGAACTGGTGGCGAACGTCGCTTCCCTGGTGCGCGAGCGTGCCGAAGCCAAGGACCTGGTGCTGCGGACCGAGGTCGGTACCATGCCTGCCGCTTTGGTCGGCGATCCGACGCGCATCCAGCAGGCCCTGCTCAATTACGCAGACAACGCCATCAAGTTCACCGAAAAAGGACTGGTGGTCATTCGCGCGCTTGCCGTCGAGGAATCCGCGGAATCCGTCCTCGTACGATTCGAAGTCGAGGACACCGGCATTGGAATCCTCCCCGAGGCGCTGCCCAGACTCTTCGCGTCCTTTGAACAGGCCGACGCATCCACTACCCGCAAGTACGGCGGCACGGGGCTGGGGCTCGCGATCACGAAGAAGATCGCCCAGTTGATGGATGGCGATGCGGGGGTCAGCAGCACGGCAGGCCTGGGCAGCACGTTCTGGCTGTCTGTCCGGCTCCGCAAGGGCGCGGGCCAGGCTGCGGGTTCCACGCACTTGGCGGACGAGGATGCGGAAGCCGTGCTGAAGAGGGAGTTTGCCGGCACGCGCGTGCTCCTGGTCGAGGACGATCCGATCAATCGCGAGACGGCTCAGTTCGTCCTGGGCGAAGCGGGGCTGCACGTCGATGTCGCGGCAAACGGGACTGAAGCCATCCTCCAGGCCGGCCGTTCATCCTATGCCGTGGTGCTGATGGACGTGCAGATGCCCGAGATGGATGGCCTGGAGGCCACGCGCCGCATCACGGCCCGGTGGCCCGCGCGCGCGCGGCCGCGCATCGTCGCGATGACGGCCAATGCGATGCAGGGCGACCGCGAGGAATGCCTGGCCACCGGCATGGACGACTACCTG
>CAYTFA010000133.1:0-5925 GCA_964436755.1 uncultured Rhodocyclaceae bacterium
GAACTGCTCGGCGGTGCACGCGGCGCCGACACGCTCCGCTGTCACTACCGCCACCGCCTTCATGGCGACCCGTTGTGGCTACCGGGGCTGTGCGACATCACCGCGCACGTGGACTTCACTGCCATCGCCGAAGCCGGCTACGACGCCGGACTCGACGTGATGGGCTACAGCAGCCAGGCCAACTTCCTCCTCAACTGCGGCATCGGCGAACTATTGCAGCAGATGCCTGGCGAGGGCACCGCGGCGCTGCGCGCCCGCGGCGCCGTCAATGTCCTGATTTCACCCGAGGAGATGGGCGAACTGTTCAAGGTCATCGCGCTCGGCCGTGGCCTGTCCGGCCCGCTGCTCGGCTTTGCGCGTGGCGACCGCGTGCACGCCCTATAGAATCCCGGATCGAGGAGGCAACGATGCGCAAACCCGTTTCCCTCGCCATGCTGGCGAGCGTACTGCTGCTCGCCGGCTGCGGCGAGATGAAGATGAAGGTCTGGCCCTTCGGCAGCGAAGCCGCCCCGGAGCGCCCGCGCGGACCGGCGAATGCCAGCGAGTACCGCTGTGCGGCCGGCAAGCGTTTCTACCTGCGCATGCTCGACGGCGGTAGCGCCGCCTGGGTGATCCTGCCCGAACGCGAGGTGCGGCTGGAACGCATCGGCAGCAGCGGGGGGCGCTACGGCAAGGGCGCGCTGGTGCTGCAGCTGGACGGCGAGCGTGCGACGCTGGCCGACGGCGCGACGACAGCCTATGCCGACTGCCGCACCGGCGCCGAGGAGCCGGCGCCGGCCCCCAAGTAGCCTACAAACAGGCCTGTTCGATCGCCTTTTCGCACTTCTCGCAGAAGCCGTCGTCGCCGACGGGGCCAGGGGTGCCACAGCGGCGGCAAATGCCGGTCGCCGCGGGGGCGGGTGGTGGCGCCGGCGGCTGCGGCTTTTTCGCGTCGGCCATCAGTCGCAGCTCGCCTTGCACGCGGCCGGATCGGCCGCGCAGTTCGTCGCCGCGTCGGCTCGGCACTCGGCGCGCGTGCGGTGCGTAAAGTTGAGCCCTTCGCCATAGTTGCAGACGACGGCCGTCACTTTGCCCTGTTTCGCCACGCGCACCGACTTGACCGTTGCTGCCTTGACGCTGGCCGGCGTACGGTCGCAGGACACGTAGGCGTTGAAGTTGCCGTCGGCGGACTCCCATAGCGCAATGTTCTTCAGCGCGCGATATTTCCGATAGTCCTCGCAGACGCCGATGTCGCCCTTGTAGGGACGGCCGTCGTCGCTGCAAAACCCCGTGTAGGTGTATTGCAGTTCCTCTTCGCTCGGGCAGGCGGCAATCTGGCTTGCCTTGGCGAGATCGGGGCAGGCCACGGTACCAGCCGCGGCCGGCAGCGCGAAGGCGCACAGCAGGATGGGCAGCAAACGCAAGTTCATCGGGATTGGCTCCGGGTCGATCTGCGGGGATGCGCCAGTTTACCGCCTTCGCCCTCGCCACCGACGCGCGCGGCAAGCCAGCGCCGGAAGGCGGCGACCGCCGGGTTCGCGGCGCCGCGCTCCGACATCAGCAGGTAGTAAGCCCGTGCATGGGCGAAGCGCTGCGGCAGCGGCGCCACCAGGCGGCCCTCGCGCAGCAGGTCGCTCACCAGTGCCAGCGTGGCCAGCGCCACACCCTGCCCATCGACCGCGGCGCGGATCGCCGCATCGTACTGATTGAAGGCGATGGTGCCGGCCGGGCGCAGGTCGGCCGCGCCGGCCGCCTCCAGCCAAGCGGCCCAGGTCAGCCAGGGCCGCGCATGCTCGCGGTCGTCGAAGTCGAGCAGCACGTGGTGCGACAGGTCCGCCGGCCGCGCCAGCGGATGGCCGGCTTTCTTCAGCCAGGCCGGGCTCGCCACCGGCAGCACCGTGTCGCCGAACAGGCGCAGGGCATCGGCCGGCGCATTGCGGTCCTGCAGGTAGCGCACCGCCGCGTCGAAGCCGCCGCGCTCGAGGTCGACCACGCGCGTGTCGGCCGAAATGCGGATGTCGATTCCCGGATGGCAGCGCCGGAAGTCTGCCAGGCGCGGAATCAGCCAGAAGCTGGCAAAGGCGTGCGTGGTGGCGAGGTTAACCGTCGGCTCGCCGCCGCCGCGGATTTCGTCCACGGCAGCACCCAGCTCGGCCAGTGCGCGTTCGGCGGCGCGACGCAGGCGCTCTCCTGCCGGGGTCAGCGCCAGGGCGCGCGTGCGCCGCTCGAACAGCGCGGTTCCCAGCGCTGCCTCGAGGGCGATGACCTGCTTGCTCACCGCCGACTGGGTGACGAACAGCGCGGCAGCGGCGCGCGTGAAGCTCAGCTCGCGCGCGGCGACGGCGAACACGCGCATCGCCTCGAGCGGCGGCAGCATGCGCTCATTCATTCCTGCCGCTCATGCATGGCAGGCCGCGATTTCGCTCGTCGACGCGCACCGGGCCACCAATAATGCAGCCACGCACTGCCCCAAGGAGGTCATAGTCATGAACCATACAAGCCTGCTCTCCGCAATTCCGCTTTGCCCGGGCCGCGCCGTACGCGCTGCGGTGCTGCACCCGGCGAATGCCGCCACCCATGCTACCGCATTCCCCACGGGCATGCATGAGACGCCCCCCGCGGAGGTCGACCTGGCCAAGAACCGGCTGCTGGCGTTGCCGCCGCGCCGGCTGAAGGTGCTGTGCGTCGCCGGCGAACTGTGGGTCACGCGCGACGGCGACCGCAGGGACTATATCCTCGGCCCCGGCGAAGCGCTGACGCTCGAGCGAGGCGACCGCGGCGCGGTACAGGCGCTGCGCGCCAGCCGGCTGCGCCTGAGCCCCGCCTAGACGGGAAACCGCAGGCGTTCGAGGCAGGCGCGCAGCCTGTCCGGAATCGGCACCGGGCGGTTGGCCTCGCGCTCGACGAAGACGTGCACGAAGTGGCCGACGGCGGCCGGCACCGCCTCACCCTGGCGGAACAGCGCGATCTCGTAGCGCACCGACGACTTGCCGAGGTGGCCGACGCGCAGTCCGGCGTCGATGGTCTCGGGAAAGGCCAGCGGCGCCAGGTAGCGGCATTGCGATTCGACGCAGTAGCCCACCACGCGGCCGTCGTGGATGTCGAGCCCGCCGTCGCGTATCAGGTGCTCGTTGATGACCGTGTCGAAATAGCTGTAATAGACGACGTTGTTGACGTGGCCATAGACGTCGTTGTCCATCCAGCGCGTGGGAATGGCAAGGAAGTGCGGGTAGTCGGCCCGGACGGGCAACGGGGCAGCGGGGGCGGCCGGTGCGGCCGCGGGTGAGGCAGGAGCAGTCATCGTGCGCTTCCGGGACGGAAAGCGCGCGATGATACCAACAGGATCAGCCGGCGCGGCGCGGGCTCACTGCTGGTTGCGGTACATCGCGGCGAGAAACGCGTCGGCATCGACGTCGGGCGACGCCGTGCCGCGCGGCTGGACTTCCTGCAGCCCGAGTTGCAGGCCGGGGCGGGCAGGCGTCCACTCGGCGTTGAGGACTTCGTCCTCGAACGCGCCGAACTCGTCTTCGATGATCTTCCCTGTGCTCATGTCCATCACCATCAACATAGCGGCCTCCGAAACGAAACCGTGTGGCATGAGCATATAACGCACGACCCCCGCGAAAGTTGAGTGAACACTCAAATCGTTGAGGTTTGTTGTTTTCCTGCGACGGCGCGGCGTGAATTAGTTCCGCACCGGCGCGTTCCACGGCGCCACGCGCAGCAGCAGCAGCATGCCCGGCACCGCCAGCAGGGCGCAGAGCAGGAAGAAGGGCAGCCAGCCGAGCGCCTCGATCAGGTAGCCCGTCGTGGCATTGACGAAAGTGCGCGGTACCGCCGCCAAGCTGGTGAACAGCGCGAACTGGGTCGCCGTGTAGAGCGGATGCGTGGCGCGCGCAATGAAGGCGACGAAGGCCGCCGTGCCCAGCCCCACCCCCAGCGCCTCGAAACCGATCACCAGCGCCAGCTGCGCCAGCTCCAGCGGGCCCACCGCTTCATGGCGGCCGATCCAGGCCAGCCAGGCGAAGCCGAAAATCGACACCAGCTGCACCGCGCCGAACAGCCACAGCGCGCGGTTGATGCCCAGCTTGACCATCCACAGCCCGCCGACCAGGCCGCCGAACACCGCCGGCCACAGCCCCGCGTTCTTGGCCACGATGCCGATCTGCGACTTGGCGAAACCCATGTCGAGGTAGAACGGCGTCGCCAGCGCGGTGCACATCGAATCGCCCAGCTTGTAAAGGAAGATGAAGGCCAGGATCATCAGCGCCTCGCGCGGGCCGGCGCGATGGATGAACTCGTGGAAGGGTTCCACCACCGCCTGGCGCAGGGTCTTCGGCGCCGCACCCGCCACCTCCGGCTCGCGCACCAGAAGCGCGAGCATCATCCCCGGCAGCATGAACAACGCGGTGATGACGAACACCTGCAGCCAGGGCAGGCGGTCGGCCAGGATCAGCGAAAGCGAGCCCGGCACCAGGCCGGCAATGCGATAGGCATTGACGTGCACCGAATTGCCGAGGCCCAGCTCGTGCTCCGCCAGTATCTCGCGCCGGTAGGCATCGAGCGCGATGTCCTGCGTCGCCGACAGCAAGGCCACCGCCGCGGTCAGCCACAGGATCGGCAGGATCTCGCTGGCCGGCGCAAACAGCCCGAGCGCCGCGATCGACAGCAACAGCCCGACCTGGGTGATCAGCATCCAGCCGCGACGGCGCCCGAGCGGCGGCGCGTAGCGATCCAGCAGCGGCGACCAGAGGAACTTCCAGGTGTAGGGAAACTGGATCAGCGCGAACAGCCCGATGGTCTTCAGATCGACGCCCTCGGAACGCAGCCAGGCCGGCACCAGGTTCAGCAACAGGTAAAGCGGCAAGCCCGACGAAAAGCCGGTGAACACGCAGATCAGCATGCGCCGGGTAAACAGCGCGGCGAGCCAGGCCGGCATCATGGCTGAATCAACCGCGCAGCATCGAAGCGCGCAAACGGCGAGGCCTTGCCGCGCTGCATCCCGCGCAGGGCCGGGGCGAGTCTCTGCTCCAAGGCTGCGTCATCCACCCGACGGCCCACGGGGCCCGGCGGAGCCGGGCGCCGCCCCCTTGAACCTGGCGAGTTCGGCCCTGCCGGCAAGCGACTTCAATGGGCCTCGATCAGAGGCCCTGAGGACTTCGGGTTCGTCGGCATCAGTTTGCGGCATCGGTTTCACCTTGCTTCAAATAGTCCCTGCTTGCCTTGCGGCTCGGAATTGCGGTCTTGGGGACGAAGCCGGCATTCTCTTCGACAAACGGCGCCACGTCAGCATGGTTGTCGCAAACCATGGCGAGAATGCGCTGCCGGGGGTGCTTCGCCCATTCGGATGCGCCGGGATCTCCAACAGGCCGCGGCCGCATTCAGGGCCTCGCCGTTCTGCGGAATCCAGCGGGAGAGACGCATGCGCCAAGCTTGCGCGGCCGTGCGCCTTGCGTCACCTCGCCGAGGGCAACCGGCCCCGGCTGACCATCGGTCGATGAAACTGGCCAACTCGTCGGCCTACCGCTACGCATCCACGAAGGCTACTTCGGGCATCGAATCAATCGTGCCGCGAATGCCACCGGCGTCAACTTTCGATACGTGGGCACAGATCCTGGTGGCGGCGACATCGGCATGACCGAGCAACTCCTGCACCGTCCGGATATCGTAGCCGGCCTGCAGCGCGGCCGTCGCTATTGAGTGCCGAAGCGGGTCAGGCGGCGCGGTCTTCGCCATACCGGTGCGCGACAACGCCCGTTTGAAGGCTCGCTGAAGGGCTTGATCGTCCATAGGGTAGCGGCAACCTATGCTCGGTCCTTATGCTGTAGTCCAAATAGCGTATGCGCTCGCGCAACCGGTCGAGCACTTTTGGAGCTCTCAGGGGAGGGAAGGGGGCGGTGCCGTTCTTCACGATCCTTGTGGTACTGGATGGCCCACCAGTCCATG
>CAYTFA010000134.1:0-5895 GCA_964436755.1 uncultured Rhodocyclaceae bacterium
TGCGTGCTTCGGCGGAAATGATGGGGAGTGCCATCACGCAGCCTCCTTCACCAGATCGGCGACATCGAGTTTCGAGAGAATCTGGTAACCCGAATGACCGTTGCGCGAGAACGGCAGTGCTTCGCCCCAGGCACGACCGGCCTCCGTCAGTTCCCATTCGTCGCGTTCGTTGCGGTACTGATAGCCCAGATCGGCGAGACGACGATTGACCTGCTTGGCCGAGAGTCCGATGTGTTCGCCGAGTTTCGTCGGATTGACTGCCGCCAGCGGCTCGTTGCATGCCGGCAGCGCGTGACGCATGGTCTCGATCGCCAGACCGGTGTTCTCGTGGATGCAGGTAAGGGCGGCGGCCATAGCGATGCCGGGCTTGACCCCTGGCACCCTGGCAACCGCCTCGCCGATCAGCAGGATGGAGGTGACACGGTCCTGGGTCGGAGCCGGCAATGCGGCAATTGAACCCGGAGCGGCGTAGGCACCGGTCTTGCGAATGGACGGCAGAACCTCGTGGGTCACCCAGCGCTTGAAGCGTTTGGCTTCGGGCTTGCGGCTTCGCAGAATGAGGTTATAGAGCCCGGCCTCGTTGACGACAGTCATTTCCTGGGGACCACCAGGGGTCGTCACAATATGACGACCCTTTTCGTCATCATCGAGTCTGGCAACCGAGCGATGAACCTCAACGATCTGCAGTGCGTCGCAGATGTCCGCTGCCACAAAATGTGGCTGTCCATCGGTCCCGGTGACAATGCGAACCGGATGTGATTCGAAGTCAAAAGCAACGAGTTCGTTCATTTCGCCACCTCGTCGACCAGGCCACGGATCAGATCGGCACCAAGGAAACCCTGCTTGCGGGCATGCGCATAGACATCTTCGAGGGCAACCTGGCGACGACTCAGCGCCGAGCGTTCGGCGTTGAGGGTCTGCGCGGCGAAAGCCAGTTCGTCGAGGGTGGCGTCGAACAGCGGCTTGATGACGACGTTGCCATAGCGGTCCTGGTAGCGGATCTCGGCCGGCAGGTTGTCGCCGGCCAGTGACATGACTTCCTTGCGGAGTTTCTGGATGAGGGTGTTGGCATTCATTGCTCGTTCTCCTGAACAGGGGCGATGCGGAAGACCGCCTTGCCGGCCTTGACCGTGCGGGCGTCCTTGAAGGGTTGCTTGAGGGTTTCCGGCCAGGCGTTGAAGCGGGTTTCCGGCACCGAGAACTCGACATCGATGTACTGGTCGAGCTGATCGCCGCTGGCGACGATGCGTCTGGCGATTTCCGCCATCTGCGCCTGATCCCAGCGCACGCGCTTCGGAATCTCGACGGTGATGCGGATTGCTCCATCGGCCAGATGCGTGGTGCCGAAGTCCTGACCGGCTTCCATCAGCGTCTGCCGTGCCTGCTCGCCGTAGCGTTGCTCCAGCGCGGCATGCATGCGCTCGCGTGACGCCTTGAGCCAGTTCTGGAACTCGGTGAGCATGACGTCGAGTTCCTGCAGCCTGGCCGGAGGCAGACTGGCCAGTTGCGCGACCGTCAAATCGGGAAGATCGTGGGTGTGGATGACAAGATCGCTCATGCAGCCACCTCCCGCGCCCGGGTCGCATTGGTTTCGTACAGACGATTGCGTTCGTATTCCAGGACGTCTTCTTCCCGGAACAGAACCTTGCCGCCGATCTTGAGGAAACGAGGGGAATTGCCGAGCGCGCGATACCGCTCGATGGTGGCCTCGGACTTGTTCCAGCGTTTGGCCAGTTCGCGCTGGGTGAGATGACGAACCTGCAGAGGAGTCTCTGTCCGGTTCCTTGGTTTGCTGTTCATGCACACCTCCGTGCAGTGGTTTGAAGGTGTGCGTATTTTTTATGTCACGTGGGTGGCAAACCGGGTGGCAGAGGTGACGTCAACGGGTGACAGAATGCCTACCGACGCAATTGGTCGGTACCCGGCAAACAGAAGAGGAATAGGCTGCGCGACCGCGCTAGTGTTGCGGGTCGGAGGAAGACTCGGCGTCGGATTCGTTTGCCGCCGTCAGGTGACGAGGCAGATCCATGCTGTCGTGAAGCAGCCGGAGCACTTCGATGATCGAAGCGTCAGGAGATGGGGAAATCCGGAAGACGACGAAGTGTCGTCCCTTGCGCCCGTGGCGGGCGACATGCAGGGTATGGATGTCCGGGCCGATGTCCTCACGGAGCCGCGCTCCGATCACATCGGGGCCCTGTGCCAGATCCTGCAATGCGCTGTTCAGGATCTTGGCATAGGTTCTGGCCTGGGCCCGCCCGAAATTCTCGACGGTCCAGCGCAGGATGGCCTGGTAGTCCTGTCCGGCCGCCTCGGCAAGACGTATCGTCCAGCGATGCTTCACGCTCAGCCGATGGCGTCAGCGGCCAGGCCGGCCAGGTGCTGGCCGAGCGCATCAGGGGTGGTGAAGGTCTGGAACCTTCCGGCCTCGATGTCGGCAATGCCGATACGGGCCGCTTCCTGCAGCGCGGCCAGACGGGTCGATTCCTCGGCCTCGCGGCGCTCGATCATGCGCAGTCCCTCGCGCAGGACTTCACTGGCATTCTGGTAACGGCCGGAAGACACCAGTTGCTCGACAAAGGATGCCTGATGCTCGGTAAGGACGACATTGCGGGTAGGCATGGCTGACCTCGTTTCATGGGGTATTGGCATAGTATGCCATTCCGTGCCGACGGATGCAAAACCGGTCACAGATCCAGTCCGGCGTCTGCAAGCGGGATATCGAGGCGGTAAAGCTTTTCCACCGGCTGGTAATGAACCATCGCCAAAACCTGCGGAATTCGCTTGAGTGCCTGATTGGGTTTGAAGTTCTCTGCTTTTGAGTCGCAGGCATCCTGCATCTGGCGTTTGCTCAGTTCGTGCTCAGGCTGATCGAAGAAGGCAATCAGGATTGCCTTTTCCTGGGGCGAGAGCGGGATGTTCTCGCCATTGACACGGGCGTACCCCTTGCCGCGCACGAAACGGAAGGTGGTGTCCGGAAGATCCTCGTCGGCCTCCTCGGGTACATCCACGGGATGCGGCATCCGCACCGGGTTGAAATCGAAGCGGCCGGTGCCGAGCAAGGCGACGGCATCGAGCCGAACGACCTCGATATCGCGCAGACGGGTTTCCTGCAATTGATCGGTGTTCGAACTGGTGACCACCGTGGCGATCGCGTCGCAGCGATCGGAGTTGATGCTCACGCGCAGGGACTGTGCGATTTCCTGCCGGTCAATCATCCGCGCGAAGTACCAGGCTCGCTGCTTCTTCCCTGCGAATGTCGTGCCGAGATACCAGGCCTGCTTTGGCAGAACAACCTTGCGCTCGGCTGCGCCGACATTCAGGCCGGTCGCAAGGTGGGCAATCAGCTTGTGCCACTGGATCGAGAAACGCAGCACAGCCGCTGCCGGGATCTCGATGGCACCGCAGCCGGTACAGAACCCCTTGAATCGGTTGCCGGGCATCTCCGTCTGCACCCGTGCTTCCTGCTCATGGCATTCCGGACAGCGCAACCATTCCCGGCGCACGGCGGCACGGATCAGCTCTTCCAGGATCAGCAGATCAAGCTCTTCCCGGTATTCACCGCCGGAAGGCAAAGAAACGAGATCGCCATCGGCCTCGAGCAACTGCATCAGCAGGCGCGTCGCCGCCAGGCGCTGACGGCTCACTCGTCACCATCCGGCGCGACCTGCAATTCCCTGAGCAACTGACGCGCCAGTGGCTGATGGCGTTCATGCAGGCTCTTGATCGATGAGGTTCCCCACACGCTGCAATCGAAGCTGAAATGCCCCTGATCCGGTGCCTTGCGATAGACCATGACGGTGGCGGTATCGAGATCGTAGTCGGCCTTCAGCGAATGGACGATCTTGAGCCCCTGCCTGGCCAGCGCGATGGCATCCGGGTCGTTGATGTCGGCGGAGGCTTCGACCTGATAGGACGTCGAGGTCGCCGTCTTGGGAACGAAGCGCACGCGGCGCAGACGCACCTTGGCGATGCCCATCGAATCCAGATCGGAAAAGGTTTCCAGTCCGTCACGGAGATTCTCGAGGTGATAGCGTGATGCCTCGATCTCCTCCAGCTTGATCTTCTGGCCGAGGACGATCTCGCCGAACTTCTGCAGGATGTTCTTGTGTGCGCTCTTGCCGCCCTTGGCGATCGACTCGACGACGCCGGTCTCGGGGGAATACAGAAGCGCCGTTTCCAGGGTGACGTTCACCGTGGTGTGACTGAACCCCTTGTCGCTGAATTGGGGAATGGCGGTTTTCGGGCCGATGACGTAGATGGTCAGCTGTATCCGTCCATCGAGAGAGCGCTTCGTCAGTTCGATATCGTTGCGCAGGCCGGCGCCATTCCGGCGATAGATCCTTGCCACCTCGGCGGCGAACTTCTCCAGGGTCGCGCGATCTTCCTTGACCACGCCGCCGGAATTCATCCTGAATCGACGCCATGAACGACCACGCACCTTGTCGCTGAAAATCAGTTCGAGTTCGGCGGTACGGAACTGATCCTCGCGGTGGGCCAGCATCCAGAAGGCTTTCTCGTGTTCATTCAAGTCGGCGAACTTCTCGACGACGGCTTCTTCGTTCTGGCAGGCATTCAGGAACGCCAGCGTCCCGGCCTGGCTGGACATATGGAAAGCCCTGTCGAGGTCGAAGTACCACCGCGTCAGGATGTCATCCTTGCGGAAGCGCTCCTCCTCGGTTTCTCCTTCCTCGACACCGCCGAGGGTATCGATGGCGGTATCCAGCGCCTTGCGCAGTTCGTTGTCCTTGAGGGACCAATCCACCTGGATGGCATCACCGTAGTCACGTGTCACCACGAAATCCTGGATCACGGCCGTGGTCAGGTGATTGAGCAGATGGCGGGGGTTGTAGATCTTCATGTTGTTGTTCTCCCTTGAACGAACGGCCAAGCGTTACTGGTTACTGCATGGTGAATTCCTGTCGATTGTCCTGCTGATGGATGGCGGCGGCGGTCAGTGTCGGTAACGCCGGACGAGGCCGACGAGAACCCCGAAGATTTCGAGCTTTCCCTTCGGGCGGATGACCGGGAATGCCTTGTTATGGGGCTTCAGGATGAACTGGCCGCGTTCCGTGGCAAGCTCCTTCAGGGTGAATTCGTCGTCAACGATGGCCACCACGAAGTCGCCATTCCGGGCGGCAACGCCGCGCTCCACCACGGCGACATCGCCATCATTGATGCCGGCATCGATCATCGACTCCCCCCTGACCGGAATCATGACGGTGCGCGAGGGTTGGCGGACGACATATTCGTCCACGAAGAAGGGCTCGGCGGCGACGCCTTCCGTGGCCACCGGCGTGCCGGCCTGTACGGACGCCTCGACCAGCGGTCGCTCGAAGAAGCGCTGCGCCGGAATCCAGGCCTCGTCGTCCGGTGTCCGGGTGATATACCCCTCGGCAACGAGGCGGTCGAGCAACTTCCGGGCGGCCGGCTTGGTAAATCCGATCAGTTCGGCAATGCGCTGCTGGGTCGGAATCCGCCGCGTTTCGGCGTAGTAGTCCCGGAGCTTGGCCAGGTGTTCGTCGTCTCGATTCGGTGTCGGCATGATCAGCTTGACAGGTTTCCCACAGGAAACCATGATAGTTTCCGATAATAAACCTGTCAATCTTGTGGTTTTACGCTGTCGGGCCCGTAATTCGCCCACGAACCCGGATGCTATCCATCATCCGGCTCACCAGATGAGCCCCGGCTCGATTTACCGTGCCGGGTGGTAACAGCATGTCGCCGTCGTGATGCGACATGGCCGCAAACGGCCGCATTCCTAATGCAACTCCCGGAAATTCTCTTAATGATTTCTGGCACCCCAATCAGGACAATCAAACCATTCTTTCCAGTCCGGAAATTGATTGACCGATTTCGGAGATGCCCATGTCAGCCACACCTCCCGTCAGCCCGATC
>CAYTFA010000135.1:0-5883 GCA_964436755.1 uncultured Rhodocyclaceae bacterium
GACAAGATCACCGTGCTCGGGTACACCCTGGAACGGCGTGAGCTCTAGCTCCGCCATGAAGGCCATGATCCTCGCCGCCGGCCGCGGAGAACGCATGCGCCCGCTCACGGACATCACGCCCAAGCCGCTGCTGCCGGTCGCCGGCAGGCCGCTCATCGTCTGGCACCTGGAGCGACTCGCAGCTGCCGGCTTCACGCAGGTCGTGATCAACCACGCGCACCTCGGCGAGCAGATCGAAGCCCTGCTCGGCGACGGCACGGCATGGGGCATGGACATTCGCTATACCGCCGAGCCGCCGGGCGCGCTGGAGACCGCCGGTGGCATCGCCAATGCCCTCGACATTCTCGGCGACGGCCCCTTCCTGGTCATCAACGGCGACATCTTTTGTGACTGGAGTCCCGGCCGCGCAAGGCAGGCACTCTCCCTTGCCGATCTTGCGCACCTGGTGCTGGTGGCGAATCCGGTGCACCATCCGAACGGCGACTTCACCCTCGCAGGCGGCCGGGTCGGCAACGCCGGGGAAATGCCCCGATTGACGTTCGCCGGAATAGGTGTTTACCGGCCCGAACTCTTCGGCGGTTTGCGCCGTGGTGATTCGGGCAAGCTCGCGCCACTGCTGCAGGACGCAATCGCGCGCGGCCGCGTATCGGGCGAGCTGCACGACGGACGCTGGGAGGACGTCGGCACTCCCCAGCGGTTGGCCGACCTCGACCGCGAATTGCGCTCGCTATAATCGAACGATGGACACGGCATCCCCGATGGACGGCATGTTCGCCGCCCAGCACCGGCGTCGGCTGGCGCTGGCGGAACGCATGCGGCTTGCCGGTGGCGGCGTTGCGGTGGTGCCCACGGCACCCGAGCGAACGCGCAACCGCGACACCTTCTACCCCTATCGGGCCGACAGCTACTTCCAGTACCTGACCGGATTCCCCGAACCCGACGCCGTGCTGGTCGTCGTTGCCGAAGCGTCCGGAGCGTCCCGTTCGATTCTGTTCTGCCGCGAGAAGAACCTGGAGCGCGAAATCTGGGACGGTTTTCGGCATGGCCCCGAGGGCGCGCGTGACACGTTCGGGTTCGACGCCGCGCATCCGTTCGCTGAATTCGATGCGGTACTCGCCGAGCTGATCGCTGACCAGGCGGCGCTCTGGTATTCGATCGGACACGACCCGGGCTGGGACGGCCGCATCGCCGCCGCACTCAACAAGGTGCGCGGCGAGAGCCGCAGCGGCAAACGCGCTCCGGCAGTAATTCGCGATGTGCGCGCCGAACTCGATGCCATGCGCCTGGTGAAGGACGCCACCGAGATCGACGCGATGCGCCGTGCCGCCGCTATCTCGGCCGCCGCCCATGTACGCGCGATGCGCTTCGCTGCACCGGGACGTCATGAATTCGAGGTCGAAGCGGAGCTGTTGCACGAGTTTCGCCGTGGCGGCTGCGACTATCCGGCCTACCCGCCGATCGTTGCCGGTGGCGCCAACGCCTGCGTGCTGCATTACGTCGGCAATGACCAGCCCCTGCACGACGGCGACCTGCTGCTGATCGACGCCGGCGGCGAGCTCGCCGGCTATGCCTCGGACATCACCCGGACGTTTCCCGTCAACGGGCGTTTCAGCGGCCCGCAGGCGGACGTCTATGACCTCGTGCTCGATGCCCAGGCCGCAGCGATCGATGCCGTGCGCCCAGGCGCAACGTTTGCCGCTCCGCATGAGGCCGCGCTGCGCATTCTCGGCCAGGGCATGATCGACCTCAAGCTGCTGACGGGATCGCTCGATGCCGTGCTCGAGTCGGAATCCTACAAGCGCTTCTTCATGCACCGGACCAGCCACTGGCTGGGCAAGGACGTCCACGATGCCGGTGAGTACAAGGAAGGCGAGCACTGGGCTCCGCTTGCGGCCGGGATGGTCCTCACCATCGAGCCCGGATGCTACGTACGTCCCGCAGACGACGTTCCCCCGGCGTTCTGGAACATCGGCGTGCGCATCGAGGACGATGCGCTGGTGACCGCGACGGGATGCGAAGTCATCACCGTCGCCGCGCCGAAGAAGATTGCCGACATCGAGGCCCTGATGCGGGATCGCCCGCGTGGCTGAACCGGCGACCGCCGAAGCCGCGCGCCAGGTCGCGATCGTCGGCGGCGGCCCGGCGGGCATGGCGCTCGCCCTCGCCCTTGCACATCACGGAGTGCGCAGCGAGGTGTTCGAAGCACGCCCCCGCGCCGCCGTTCGCAAGGACGCACGCATCCTGGCGCTCTCCGACGGTTCGCGGCAAGTCCTCGACTGGCTCGGGGTCTGGTCGTCGCTCGACCCGACCCCGATCGCGACCATCCATATCTCCCATCGGGGCGCATTCGGCCGCACCTGCCTGAGCGCCACGGAGCAAGGCGTTCCGGCACTCGGCTGGGTGCTGCCGGCCAGCCGGCTGATTGCGGCCCTCGATGCGGCCATCGACGCCCGGGGCATCGCCTATCGGGACACGACCCGAGTCGGCGGCGACGACACGGCGCATTACGCCCTGACTGCCTTTGCCGAAGGCGCCGTGGATTCCGCCTCGGGCGTGAAGCGCGACTACGGCCAGCACGCCGTGCTTTGCGAAGTCGACCTGGCGGGCACGCACGGCCACGTTGCCTACGAGCGGTTCACCGACGAGGGCCCGCTGGCGCTGCTGCCGCTGGGCAGCCGATATGCCGTCGTGCTGACCTGCGCCGACGAGCACGTCGAGGGCGTGTCAGCGCTTGGCGACGACGCATTCCTGGGCGTGCTGCAGCGGCGCTTCGGCAACCGGCATCGCTTCCTTGCCGCCACGCCGCGCGTTGCCTACCCGCTCGGTCTGCGCTATCGGCGCGAACCCGCCGGCGAGCGCCGCGTGTGGCTGGGCAATGCCGCGCAGACCCTGCATCCGGTCGCAGGACAGGGCTTCAACCTGGCGCTGCGCGACATCTGGGAACTCGCCCGTTGCGCCGCCGCGGCCGGCGACCCCGGCGCCCCGGCCGCACTGGCCGCCTATGCGGCGGGTCGCCGTGCAGACCGCCGCGGCGCGATCGCCTTCACGGATCTGCTGATCGACGGCTTCGGTACCGAGTTCGCGCCCATCCGCCATGCGCGAGGCGTCGGCCTGCTCGCGCTCGACCTGCTGCCGCCGCTGCGTGCCTTCGTCGCCAAGCGGATGATCTACGGCGCGCGCGCCTGGCCGTGATGTGCAACCAGCGCGTACCGGAATAAACGCGCTCGATTCCGCCCCCGGCGCTTTGCGCTAAAATCGCGCCCTTCCCGCTTTCCCGCTCTCTGCGACATGGAATTCCTCGGCTACACGCTGCGCAACAACCTGTTTGTCGCGCCCATGGCCGGAGTCACCGACCGTCCCTTCCGCCAGCTTTGCAAGAAGCTCGGCGCCGGGCTTGCGGTATCGGAAATGGTTACCTCCAACTCGCTGCTCTACGGCAGCGCCAAGACGCGGCGGCGTGCCAACCATGACGGCGAAGCAGATCCGATTTCGGTGCAGATCGCCGGTGCCGACCCGGTACTCATGGCACAGGCCGCACGCTACAACGTCGACCATGGCGCGCAGATCATCGACATCAACATGGGTTGTCCGGCCAAGAAGGTCTGCAACGTCATGGCCGGCTCCGCGTTGATGCAGGACGAACCGCTGGTTGCGCGCATCCTCGAGGCGGTAGTCAATGCAGTACCCGAAACGCCGGTGACGCTGAAGTTTCGTACCGGCTGGAATCGCGCCAACCGCAACGCGCCGACGATTGCCCGCATCGCCGAGGCGAGCGGCGTGCGCGCCATCGCCATCCACGGCCGCACCCGCGCCGACCAGTATCAGGGCTGCGCCGAGTACGACACGATCGCCCTGGTCAAGTCGCAGGTCGGCATTCCGGTCATCGCCAACGGCGACATCACGACGCCGCAGAAGGCCCGCGAGGTGCTCGCATACACCCGCGCCGACGGCGTCATGATCGGTCGCGCCGCACAGGGACGTCCCTGGCTGTTCCGCGAGATCGAGCACTTTCTGGCCACCGGCGCCATCCTGCCTGCACCCACGCCGGTGGAAATCCATGCCATCCTGCGCGATCACCTGGTCGAGCTGTACGGCTTCTACGGCGAAGACACCGGGGTCAGGATCGCGCGCAAGCACATCGGCTGGTACACAAAGGGCATACCGGGTGCCGCCCATTTCCGCCACGCCATGAACCAGTTGCAGAGCGCCGACGCCCAACTGGCGGCGGCCGACGAATTCTTCCTTGGCGACACGGCCGCCAACGAGACCCTGGGCGCATCGCCGACAGTGAGAGCCGCATGAGCAGCGAAATCCACGACTGCGTGCGTCGCACGCTCAACCGCTACTTCCGCGATCTCGATGGCCAAGCTCCCCATGCCGTCTACGGCATGGTCCTCAAGTGCGTCGAGCGACCCATGCTGGAAGTCGTCATGAAGCAGGCGGATGGCAACCAGACCGTCGCCGCGGAAATGCTCGGCATCAGCCGCGGCACGCTGCGGCGCATGCTCGTCGAACACGAACTGCTCTAAGCGGAGAATCCATGAAAGTACATCAGGCGCTCATCAGCGTTTCCGACAAGCACGGCGCGGTCGACTTTGCGCGCGAACTCGCCTCGCTCGGCGTCAAGCTGCTGTCGACCGGCGGCACCGCCAAGCTGCTGCGTGATGCCGGCCTTGCCGTCACCGACGTGTCGGATTACACCGGGTTTCCCGAGATGCTCGACGGCCGCGTCAAGACGCTGCACCCGAAGGTGCACGGCGGCATCCTCGGCATTCGCGGCAACGCGGAGCACGAAGCCACCATGGCCAAGCATGCGATTCCCACCATCGACCTCGTGGTGGTGAACCTCTATCCGTTCCAGCAGACCATCGCCAGGAAGGACTGCACCCTGACCGACGCCATCGAGAACATCGACATCGGCGGGCCGACCATGGTGCGCGCCGCGGCAAAGAACCACGGCGATGCCAAAGGGGGATGTGCGGTGGTGGTCGAGCCGGCCGACTACCCTACCATCATCGAGGAGATGAAGGCCAACGGCGGCGAGATTTCCTACGCCACCCGCTTCGCGCTGGCCAAGAAGGCCTTCGTGCATACCGCCCGCTACGACGGCGCCATCGCCAACTGGCTGACCAGCCTCGACGCCGACAACAAGCCGACCACCTTTCCCGAGCGCCTGCAGCTTGCGTTCGACAAGGCCGACACCATGCGCTACGGCGAGAACCCGCACCAGCAGGCCGCCTTCTTCCGGGAGCCGAACCCGGTGGCCGGCAGCATCGCGGCCTACCAGCAACTGCAGGGCAAGGAACTTTCCTACAACAACATCGCCGATTCGGACGCCGCCTGGGAAGCCGTCAAGGCCTTCGACGCCGGCGACGGCGGCGCCGCCTGCGTCATCGTCAAGCATGCCAACCCCTGTGGCGTGGCGCTCGGCACCACCGCCGTCGACGCCTATCGGCGCGCTTTCTCCACCGACCCGACGTCGGCCTTCGGCGGCATCATCGCCTTCAATTGCGCGATCGACAAATCGACGGCGGAAGCGGTCGCGGGACAGTTCGCCGAGGTCATCATCGCCCCCGAGATCACCGCCGAGGCACGCGCCGTGTTCGGCGCAAAGCAGAACTTGCGCGTGCTCGTCGTTCCTATGGGTCGCGTCGGCGGCCAGCTTGATTTCAAGCGTGTCGGTGGCGGCCTCCTGGTACAAACCGCTGACGAAGCACGCATCACGCGCGACGACATCAAGGTCGTCACCAAGCGTGTGCCGACCGAGCAGGAAATGCGCGACCTGCTGTTTGCCTGGAAGGTCGCCAAGTACGTCAAGTCCAACGCCATCGTGTATTGCAAGGACGAGATGACCGTCGGCGTCGGCGCCGGCCAGATGAGCCG
>CAYTFA010000136.1:0-515 GCA_964436755.1 uncultured Rhodocyclaceae bacterium
ATCCGCGCGCGCGCACGTTGGACGGCCTCGGGCGAGCCGGATGCGTGGTCGGCAGAGCAGCGATCGATCTGTGCAGCAAGTTCGGCGACGCCCTCCCCCTTCGTCGCCTGGGTCTTGACCACCGGCGGACGCCAGGTGCGCTCCGAATGCAGCCGCTGGCCGAGCGCAAGCATTTCCTCCAGCATCTGCACCGTGCGGTCGGCCTCCTTGTGGTCGGACTTGTTCACCACGAAGACGTCGCCGATCTCGTTGATGCCGGCCTTCGCCGCCTGCACGTCGTCGCCCCCCATCGGGGTCTGCAGCAGGACGACGACCGAAGCATGGCGCATGATGTCCGTTTCGTTCTGGCCGACGCCGACGGTCTCGACGAGAACGATGTCCCACGGCATGGCCTCCAGCACTGTGAGCGCGTCGCCCGTCGCCCGTGAGAGGCCGCCGAGGTGGCCGCGTGACGCCATGCTGCGGATGAAGACCCCGGCATCGCCGCTGTGGTCGACCATCCGCAGGCGGTCGCC
>CAYTFA010000136.1:525-5876 GCA_964436755.1 uncultured Rhodocyclaceae bacterium
TCTTGTCGCTTGCGCCGAGCACGGCCCCGCCGGAAAACGGGCTCGACGGATCGACCGCCAGTACCGCGACCTTCAAGCCCTGCTTGCGCCAATGCCCGACGAGGCAACTGATCAACGTGCTCTTGCCGGCACCCGGCGGCCCGGTGACGCCTACGACCCGGTTGCGCCCGCCCATGCGGTAAAGGGCCTGCAACAAGGGGACGACCTCGGGATCGTCTCGCTCGACGCGCGAGATCAGGCGCGCCGCCGTACGGATGTGGCCGGCAACCACGGCATCGAGCAAACTGCGATCGGCTTCCTGCACGTACCCTCCCCGCGCCCTGTTTAATCCGTCCCTTCAGTCGAATATTACCACGCAGCGACTGTCGGGCACCAATTACTGCCCATTAGCGCTGTGTATGAGCCTGCACGGCCGGATGGCATCTAATGTTGACCGCGCGGTCGGGCTTTGATAGAGTGCGCGGGTCATGCACCGCGATGGTGGCGGTACCTTCAGGAGAGACCATGAAGCGCGAGACGGATTACGGGTACGCGATCAAGCCGGTTTACACGCCCGCCGACATCGAGGGCACGGACTACGCCCAGGACATCGGCCACCCGGGCGCCTACCCCTATACGCGTGGCTATCACGAAGGCGGCTACCGCACGCGAATGTGGACGCAGCGCATGACTGCCGGCCTGGGCAGTTCCGTGCAGGCCAACGGCGTGCTCAAGAAGTACCGGGAAATGGGGCAGCGCGGCGGCCTGTGCGTGATCAGCGACCGCGTGTTTTCGCACTGCATCGACCCCGACCACCCGCTGGGACGCAAGGAGGCCGGCATCCTCGGCTGGCCGGGCTGTTCGCTGCTGGAATTCGAGGAACTGATGGAGGGCATTCCGCTCACCGGGCAGTCGATCACCCTGCTCGGCTCTTCCGCCCCCACCGTAATGCGCCTGGCCTACGTCGTGGCGCTGGCCCACAAGCGCGGCATCGATCCCAGCGAAGTGCATGGCAGCGTGATGGAGTCCCCCTTCGAGAACTATTTCGGCCAGACCGACGTCCAGCCCTTCGACCTCAACCTCAAGCTCTGGCTCGATGCATCCGAGTACGTGGTGCGCAACAAGATCCGCATGCGCTCCAGCGTCATCAGCCAGCACTTCCAGGAGTCCGGCGGCAACAACGCCCAGGCCATTGCCGTAGTGCTGTCGATGTACAAGGAACTCTGCGGCAAGCTGGTCAACGAGCGCGGGCTGGATTTCGACGACGTCGCGCTGGTGCCCTACGAACTGGTCAGCATCGGCACCCGCTTCTTCGAGGAAGTGGCCAAGGTGCGCGCGCTGCGCCGCATGTGGGCGCGCATCGCCAGGGAGGAATTCAAGGCGAAGACCGAGAAGGCCTGCCAGATGCTGATCGCTGTGCATACCTCCGGCCGTACCATGACCTACCAGCAGCCGCTCAACAACATCGCCCGCTGCGCCATCCAGTCACTGGCCGGGGCCATGGTCGGCTGTACGGCGATGGACAACGCCACGATGGACAACGCCTACGCCGAGCCCTCGGCGCTGGCGGCGCGCATGTCGCTCAACACCCAGCACATCGTGGCGCACGAAACCGGTGTCGCCGACGTTGTCGATCCGCTGGCCGGTTCCTACTTCGTCGAGGCGCTGACCAACGAGGTCGAACAGGAAGCCGCCAAGATCCTGAAGAAAATCGACGACCTGGGCGGGCTGATTGCAGCCATCGACAAGGGCTACATCCAGGAAATGCTGCGCGACGAAGCCAACAAGAAGTTCATCGAGCTGGACAGGAAGGAACGCCTGATCGTCGGCGTCAACCATCTGGCGATTCCGCCCGAAGACGATTTCGAGATCCCCATCCAGAAGCTGCACCCGGGCGATTCCGAAGCCATCGCCGACCGCATGGCGAAGTGGAAGCCGACGCGCGACCAGGATCTGCTCAAGGCGAAGATCCAGCAGTTGTACACCGACGCCGGCAAGGGCGACCGCTTCAACCTGATGCCTTCCATTGTCGAGGCCGTGGAAGCCTACGCCACGGCGGGCGAGGTGATCGGCACCATCCGCAAGGCGCGCGGTCTGAACTACGACCCCTTCAACGTCATCGAATGCCCGTTCGCGCTGCACTGAACCCGGGCAGGGAGGTTTGAATGAAGCCAGGCAACGGCATCAAGGTCATCGTCTCGATGATCGGATTGGACGGGCATACCACCGGCGGCGAGGTCGTTTCGATGATCCTGCGCGATGCCGGTTTCGAGGTGGTGTATCTCGGCGTCAACCAGACACCGCAGATGATCGTCGATGCGGCGATCCAGGAGGACGTCGACGTCATCGGTATCAGTTCCCATGCCTCCAACTACTCGCAGATCGAGGAACTGGTGGACCTGGCCCGAGCCAATGAGCTCGACGACACGCTGATCGTGGTGGGCGGCAACATCCCGCGCGAAGCAGCCCAACAGCTGCTGGCGAAGGGCGTACACAAGCTGTTCCTCCCCGGCAGCAGCGGCGCGGCGATCGTTGACTACCTGGCCACCGAGGCCCGCACGGCCAAGGCCCGGGCCACGGCATCGCCGTCGGGTCGCGCGGGCGCCGCCCCTGCCTGACCGAACGCCGCCCCCCCTAGGCGCGGTACTTCGACTCGCGCACCACCTCGCAGACCTGCAGCGAGTATTCGGCATAGAAGGACTCGCGGCCACGCTTCTTCGCCGCCACATGTTCGGCGTGCAGCGCCCACTGCCGCTGCGACGCCTCGTCGGCGAACTCAACGAGGGTGACCCTCTCGCCGTCATCGGCGACGAAGGATTTGTGCGAAACATAGCCCGGCATGCCCTGCGCGAGCGAACTCATGCGCGTGGCCAGTTCCTGGTAGGCCGCGCGGTTTTCCTCCCTGAGTCGGGAGCGGAATACGGTCACAATCATGGTCGTCCTTTCCTCCGGCTGCAATCCGCCCTGATTATCCGCGATGCGCCGGACGATCCGGAATCCCACCCGCCGGTCGACCGCGGCACCGTGCACCCGCGGGCCGATCGCGTCCTTTGCGCTACCATTGCCCATCACCCGTTCAGGACACCCACCGGATCCCTGCCTTGGCCGCCGAGCTACCGCAGACCTTGTCCCAGGCGCTGCCGCCCGGCACGCTGCTGAAGGAATACAGCCTCCTGTCCACGCTGGGCATGGGAGGTTTCGGCATCACCTACCTGGCGGCCGACAACTACCTGCAACTCAAGGTCGCGATCAAGGAATACTTCCCTTCCGGCGCGGTCGTGCGCAACCAGTTCTCCGGGGCCGTCGCACTCAAGTCGGAACAGGCCAAGGAGGAATACTCCTGGGGCAAGGATCGCTTCATGCGCGAAGCGCAGACCCTGGCGCGATTCAGCCACCCCAACATCGTCCAGGTGTTTCGCTATTTCGAGGGCAATGGCACCTGCTACATGGTCATGGCATACGAGGAAGGACAGAGCCTGGAGGCAGCGCTTGCCGGCGGGACGATGCGCTGGGACACGCCGGCCGTGCTGGCGCTGCTGATGCCACTGCTCGACGGCCTCGAGTCCGTGCATGCGGCGGGTTTCCTGCACCGGGACATCAAGCCCGCCAACGTCGTGCTGCGGGCGAAGGATGGCAGCCCGGTCCTGATCGACTTCGGTGCGGCCAGGGCGCCTACCTCCACCGATGCGCTGACCATCGTCCTCAGCCATGGCTACGGGCCGCCCGAGCAGTACTCGCGCCAGGGCAGGCAGGGTCCATGGACCGACATCTATGCGCTGGCCGGGGTGCTCTACCGAATCGTCAGCGGCTCCGTGCCGCCGGTGTCGCTGCATCGGCTCAAGGACGACACGATGGCTCCGGCAACCCTGTCCGGGCAAGGCCGCTTCGCCGCACCCTTCCTCGAGGCCATCGATCTGGCCCTGAACACCGACGAAACGAAGCGGCCCCAAAGCATCGCCGAATGGCGCAAGCTGCTGCTGCGCGGCTCGACGGAACGCAATGCGAGTGTCGCAGCCGCTGACGGCAGCCGCCACGACGCCCCGGCCGCCGACTCCGCCGGACGCGCCCCGGCGACAGCGGCAAGGACGGCCCCGCGCCCGGCGTCAACCTCCGCGTCCACGCGCCAGCGCAGCAGCCTGCACCTGGAAGAGGATGCCGGGACGGGGCTGGCCGGACGCATAGGACAGGCGATGATCGCCCACCCGTTCCTGAGCCTGCTGGCACTGGTCGCCGCCCTGTTCGGGGCCGCGCAGTTCATGAAGCGGGCACCGGCACTGCCGCCGACCGCGTCCGTCGCTCCCGCCACCACCTCTGTGCCCGCCGCCCCTGCACCGCTCGCGGAAAGTCGCAGTACGGCCGCGCAGCCGCCTGCCCCTGAACTCCGCCCGCCGTCGCCGCAGCCCGTCCCCGCGTCCGAGGCACCGGTGCCAACGGCAATGCCCGCCGACGCCGATCGCCCGCGTGACATACGGCGCGAGGCGCTCGAGGCCTGTGCCGGCAAGGCCATCGGTGCTCCCTGCCGCATGCTTACCCCGCGCAACGATGTGATCGAGGCCACCTGCATGGAGACGGCGGAAGGTGCGCGGCTGTGCCGACCGGCGCAATTCGGGCCGCGACCGAACGAGGGCCCCGGCGGCCCGAACGGACGCCCCGACGCCTATCGCCAGCAACCCATGCCGCGGCCGCCACGCTGATCCGCTGCGGTGGCCACCAACCCGACGCCGTGATCCGTTCTCCTGTCTGGCTCAGCGCCTTTCGCCCCTTTTACCTGCTCGGCGCCGCCTATGCCCCGCTGCTGGCCGTGGGCTGGCTCGCCGCATGGCTCGGCTACGGGCCTCCCGCCAATGCGCTGCCGCTGCGCCTCGTCCACGGGCATGAATTCATCTTCGGCTTCGCCGCCGCCATCATTCTCGGCGTGGTCATCACCGCACTCCCCAGCTGGGCCGGCACCGAGGAAATCGACGGCGGCCGCCTCGCGCTGCTGGCCGCGCTGTGGATCGCCGGACGCATCGGATTCTGGGCGGCGCCCTGGCTGCCTGCGCCGCTGCCTGGCGTGCTGGACGGTCTGCTCTACGTTGCCGCCATCCTCCTCCTGACGCCGCAGTTGCTGCGGGTCGAGAACCGCCTCTATTCGCTGCTGCTGCCCATCCTGGCGGCACTGCTTCTGGCCAACCTCGCCTACCACCACGCGGCGCTCCGTGGCGACGTGGTGCAGGCGGGCATCGCCCTGCGCGCCGCCGTCTGGACGATCGCCGTGCTGTATGTGCTGAAGGGCGGCGTACTGGCGCCGATCTTTACCGGCAACGCCTTGCGCGAAACCGGCCGCGGCGAACAGGCCCCCTTCCTCCGGGGGCTCGACGTAGCCGCCGTCG
>CAYTFA010000137.1:0-5846 GCA_964436755.1 uncultured Rhodocyclaceae bacterium
GAGGCAGACCGCCCAGCCAGCGGTAGCTGGGGCAGGCACGCATGGTTGCCCTTGCCGCGGCGCCGAGCGCAGGATCGAGCGCCGCACCGACATGGTCGATCAGGATGTCGCTGCGCCCGGCGAGCAGTCGGGCTGCCGCGAACAGCGTCTGCGGATCCTTCTCCCCACGCAGGTGACCGACCATGACCGCGCGCAGGTGGCGGTCCGTCTTCGCCGGCGTGCGGCGCCGTGGCGCCGACTGCACGATGCTGAGTGCCTTGGCGCGCATTGGCGCCGGCAGCGAGCGCACACCCAGTTCCTGGAGCACGACGAGCTGGCTGGCCAGCCGGAGGGAGCGTCGCGCCTGTTCGTCGGTAGCGATATCACGGTAGAGATCGGTGCCGGTCAGCACCAGGGCGAGGCGTGCGCCACCATGACGTTCGTGCCATGCCGCGATCGACGTGGCGGAACGGCGCGCGTGCAGCGCAACCATGGCCTCGTCGCCGTCGGCCTCCGCATCCGGCCACTCGCGGACGAGCCGCGTCGGGTAAAGTGGCGCCAGGAAATTGCGCCAGCGCCGCGCCGTCTGCCAGTTGCCGTTGTTGGCAGCCGCCAGCGCAGGGGTGACAATGACGATCCGCGAAGCCATGGGAAATCCTAGCATGAGGCCCGAGCCGATACCCGCGCCGGCGCTGGCGGCGCGAGCCGGCGACGCGGCGGCGCTCGATGCCGGCCTGCTTGACGCGCGCCGGCGTACGCTCGGTTTGCTCGACGCGTATGTGGCCGCCCTCGGCGCGTCGCTGACGGTGCCGTACTCGTCCCAACTCAACCCGCCGCTGTGGGAAGTCGGGCACGTCGCCTGGTTCTACGACGTCTGGCTCGCGCGCTGCCTCCAGCGCAATCGCGGCATAGCCTGCGACCCTGACCACGAGCGGCTTCCCGGCCGCCTGCCGGGGGCCGATGCCCTGTACAACTCGAGCAAGGTGGCCCATTCCACACGCTGGTCACTGCCACTGCCGGACCTCGCCGCGACGCGTGCCTATCTCGCCGCCAGCCTCGACGAGACCCGCTCGCTGCTCGCTGCAGCACCCGGCACGGACGACGACCTGTACTTCTTCCGCCTCTCCCTGTTTCACGAGGACATGCATGCCGAGGCCGGCACCTACATGGCACAGGCGCTCGACATTCCGCTTGCTGCCGGCCTGCGGCCAGCCGAGCATCCGCTGCCCGAGACACGCGACCTGCTCATTTCCGCCACCCGCTGGCGCCTGGGCCACGGGGAACCGGGATTTGCCTTCGACAACGAACTCCTTGCTCACGACGTCGAACTTGCCGCCTTCGCCATCGACAGCGTGGCGGTGAGCTGGCGCCGCTTCCTGCCCGCCGTCGAAGCCGGCGCGATCGCAACGCCACGGTACCTGCGCCGGCTCGACGGAGCCTGGCAGGTGCGCCGCTTCGGTGCCTGGCAGGCGCTTGAGCTCGAAGCCGCCGCGACGCATCTTGCATGGGACGAAGCGGATGCCTGGTGCCGCTGGGCCGGCCGCCGCCTGCCGACCGAGGCCGAGTGGGAATGCGCCGCCATGACGCAGCCCGGGTTCACCTGGGGCGACGTCTGGGAATGGACCTCGAGCCGCTTTGCACCCTATCCGGGCTTCGTCGCCCATCCCTACCGCGACTATTCGCGCTTCGGCTTCGAGGAACACCGCTACGTGCTGCGCGGGGCCAGTCGGGCGACCGCCCCGCGCATGGCGCACCCGCGCTACCGCAACTACTTCACGCCCGAACGCAACGACGTCCACACCGGGTTCCGCAGTTGCGCCGCCTGAGCGGCGGCGGCTTCAGGCTGCCGCCAGGAAGACGGCGAAATCCTCGCTCTCGTCGGTCCAGCGCCGGATGCCGGAATAGCCCGCGAGCGTGAGCAGGGCGGCAAAGTCCGCGGCTCGCCACTTGTAGGAATTCTCGGTATGGATGCGCTCGCCGGCGGCAAAGCGACGTCCACCCCCGGGCCATTGCACAGTAAGGTCGCGCAGGGCCTCGAGGTGCATTTCGATGCGCGAGGCCGAGACGTCGTAGCGTGCCACGTGCCGCCAGTCGCTGAGCCGAAAGTCGCTGGCTATCAGGCGATTGACGTGCAGCAGCAGGTTGCGGTTGAAGGCGGCCGTCACCTGCAGCGCGTCGTCGTAGGCTGCCTCGAGTCGCGCCACGTCCTTCACCAGGTCAACGCCGATCAGCAGGCCGCCGCCACGCGACGCCTCGCGAATGCGGCGCAGGAAGGCCAGCGCCTCGTCCGGCGTGAAGTTGCCGATGCTGGAGCCCGGATAGAACATCAGGCGGGGCCCGTCGCCGGCATCGCGCGGCAGATCGAGGTGGCTGGAGAAATCCATGCCGATGCCGAACAGTTCGACCGCGGGATGATGGCGTTGCAGCAGTTCGAGCGACTCCGCAAGATAGGCGGCCGAGATGTCGATGGCCAGATAGCGTCGCACGCCGAACGCGTCGAACAGGCGGCCGGCCTTTTCACAGTTGCCGGCACCGAGATCCACCAGGGTGGTGAACGCGGGTGCCAGTGCCGCCATTTCTGCCGCGTGACGGGTGAAGATGGCGGCTTCGGTGCGTGTCAGGTAGTACTCGGGCAGCTCGGTGATCGCGGCGAACAGGCGCGAGCCCAGCGCATCGTAGAAGAACTTCGGCGACAGGCTGGCAGGAGTCGCTGCCAGCCCCCGTGCGAGTTCGGTGCGCTGCGCATCCGGATCGATGGCATCGAGCTGGATCAGCTTGGGCGTATGCCGGTTCATGCGGTGCCCGGCGCCAATTCGTAGGAGGATTCCTGGGCCGCGCCGGCGCAGGGGGCGGGCCAGCCGAGCAATTCGCTGGCCTCACGGCAGCGCCGCATGAGGTCGGCCAGGTCCCTTGCGCCGAGGTGCGCAATGCCGTAGCGATAGCTGCCCAGCCACTTGAAGTCGCGTGCGATCTGCCCGCGCCGACGCGGAAAGGAGAACAGAAATCCATCGGGGAACACCGCCGCGAAGGCGTGTCGTTGCACACGCGATGGCATCGTTGGCTGCCAGCCGGGGTCGAAACTGCGATAGACGAGGCTGGAGGCCACCGAGGCGGTCGGTGCCGCACGCGGCAGCGCGGCCGGATCACGGCCCAGCGCCAGTTCGATTGCCACACGGTGCGGATCGACACCATCGACGCGCAGGTAGAGATCGGAGAACTGCGCCGCCAGGCGCGGATTGAACTCGATCACCGTCAGCTTTCCCGATGCGGCATCGTGGATGAATTCCATGTTGAACAGACCGTGGTCGAAGCCGATCGCAGCAAGGAAGCGCCGCGCCACCGACGTGGCGCGATCGCGCGCCTCGTCCGCCAGCGCGCACGGGTAGTCGAAGCGCATGAAGGCGCGCGTGCCGGGGTACATCACCGACTCGACGAAGCCCAGCGGCCGCAGCTCCCCGCGCCAGACGTAGCCGTCCAGGTTGTACTGGCGCCCGCAAACTGGCGCCTCCGTCATCAGGCGATGTGCGCTGCCGGCCTCCGGCAGCCGCTCGCGGCAGATACGTTCGAACGGCTCGACCAGGTGGCGGATCACCCATAATTCCCACGCTGCAAAGCGGGTCATCGCATGCAGTTCATCGCGACTGGCCACTTCACGTGCCAGCACGGAGAACGCCGCCTTGACCGGTTTGATGAAGAGCGGGTACCGCAAGTCCTCGGGCGCCGGATCGCCATAACGTGCCGGCAATTCGGCAAATGGCACGTTCGCCTCCGGGCAGACCTGATCCAGCACGCGGCGCGCATGCAGCTTGTGCTGGCAGGCGAGCACCGCCGCCACGGGTGTACCCGGCCAGCCGATGCGCTCGGCCAGCAGCGCCGCGCCAAGTGCGCCGAACTGCTCGTGGCTCGAGGTCACGCCGTTCCAGCCCCGGCGCGTGGCCTGCCGCGCCAGGCGACGCGTGAAGCGCTCCAGATCGAATCCCGCGAGCCGGGCGTTGGATGGAAAGCTGAACAGGTCGAAACCGGCACTGTCGACCGGGCGGGCGCCCGACTGGCGCCCGAAGCCGATCCGGTCCCAGTCGTAATTGAACAGCGCCAGCGTTCGTTGCGGGGTCATGGCAGCCGGATTCTTGTCGTTGTCGGCGGAATTCTGCCCGAAAGGGGGAACCAAGCGGGGTCTTTCATGTCACCATTTCACCCCCGACCACCCGACAAGGAGACCGAGAATGAGAAAGCTGCTGGCCCTGCTGGCCTTCCTCGCTGCGTCGGCCGCAAGCCTGCCCGCCGCGGCCGACCACCTCGCTGGCGTGCTACCACTGGCCAAGGACGATATCACCGCCGTGGCAATGCTCAAGGCGAAGCCGGAGCGGCATGCAATGCTGTACTTCGGCGACCATGCCAACTGAGGGGCTTGCCGCTACACCGTGAGTGTGCTGAACAAGCCCGAAGTCGCAGCGAAGTACGGCAAGCATTTCGTCGGTTCCCATGCCGACTTCGGCGAACTGGAACTCGACGATAACGATCCGCGCCACGCCATGATCCAGCGCTTCAACCCGCGCAAGCTGCGGCCGGTAATCGTCTTCCTCGACGCCGGCGGCAAGGAGGTCGCGCGCCACACCGGCAAACTGGAGGCCGACGATGCGCTGCTGCTCGACCGCTACGTTGCGGAAAAGCTCTACCTCAAGGGCGGCGATTTCGCCGCATTCAGGAAAGCGCAGAAGGGATAGGCGTCACGCGCCCGGGCCGGCGTCGGCATGATGCCGGCCCGTGGCGAGGCTGTAGATGCGCAGCAGATCCTCCTCGGACACGTCGATGAACGAGTCCATCTGCGCCAGGGCATAGACAAAATCCTCGTGCGAAATGGCGGCATAGCCTGCCACCTCGTCGGCGGGCTTTGCCCCCGCGCGCACCAAATGGGCCGGGTAGCGGCGCCACGGGAACAGGGCGTTATAGGCCACGGCGGCGGCAAGCATGATCGTCACGTTGAGCATCAGCGGCGTGGCGACAAAGGCGAAGCCCATGGCCTTCACGGACTCGTTGCCCAGTGCCGCCGCCAGCGCCGTGGCACCTGCCGGGGGATGGATGCAGCGCAGGTAGTGCATCGCTCCGATGGCCAGCCCGGTTGCCAGGCTGGCCGCCAGCAACGGGTCCGGAACCCAAAGCAGGCAAGCAATGCCGATCAGGCCCGACACGAAATGGCCGCCGAGTAGCGGCCACGGTTGCGACAGTGCTCCATGCGGCACGGCGAACAGCATCGCCGCCGTGGAACCCATCGACAGCACCATCACGGGGGATGCTGCGGAGCCGAGCAACGCACCGCTCAGGCTGTACGCGAGAAAGATGCCGACGAATCCGCCCAGTGCGGATACGAGCCGCTCGCGATGGCTGACCGGGCTCAACTCAATGCCGAGCAGTTTCAGCCAGCTTGCCTGGCCTCCGCTTCCTTTGACGCCCATGGCGTTTCCTTTCCTTCGTGCCGCACTGGCGGCGCTACAATTGTTCCGTATCCATTCTGCCCGGTCCGGGTGAAGCCATGAACCCCCTCTCCCGATTGCCGTCGGTCGACCGCGTCCTTTCAAGTGCCGCGCTCGCGCCCCTCATTACCCTCCATGGCCGCTCGCTGGTTGCGGAGACCGTGCGCAAGGTACTCGCCGCCGCGCGCGAAGCCGCCAGATCCGGAACGCCGCCGCCGCCCGAGGCGGAACTCGTGGCAAGGATCGGCACCTACGTCGAGGCCATGTCGCAACCAAAGCTGCGGCCGGTATTCAATCTTACCGGTACGGTGCTGCACACCAATCTCGGTCGCGCGCCGCTCCCCGAGGAGGCCGTCGCGGCGCTGGTAACTGCGGCGCGCAACCCCTGCGCACTGG